>NZ_JBEZJP010000200.1:0-13549 GCF_040653175.1 Actinomadura sp. NPDC048032 | reverse complement strand
CGCTCGCCGTCGACGGGCGCGACCCGGACGTCCTGGGCGGCGCCGGCGACGGTTTCTGGCTCGGGCCGGCCGTCCTCGACCACGTCACTCCGGACATGGACGCCTACCAGGACGAGATCTTCGGCCCGGTGCTGTCGGTCGTGCGGGCCGGGTCCTACGACGCGGCCATGGAACTGATCGCCGCCAACCCGTACGGCAACGGGACCGCGATCTTCACCAACGACGGCGGGGCGGCGCGCCGCTTCCAGAACGAGGTGGAGGTCGGCATGGTCGGGGTGAACGTGCCGATCCCGGTGCCGATGGCCTACTACTCGTTCGGCGGCTGGAAGGACTCGCTGTTCGGCGACAGCCACGCCCACGGCATGGAGGGCGTCCACTTCTACACCCGGACGAAGGCCGTGACGGCGCGCTGGCTCGACCCGTCCCACGGCGGGGTGAACCTCGGCTTCCCCACCAGCGGCTGAGGGCTCCGCGGGAATTACCTACCGAGCGCGTTTTTCCGTTGTCAATTTCCGTCCTGTGCGGCCGGGTGAATAATGGCTCCACCCCATTGACGGGGTCTGTGTCCGGCGACACAATCTGACTGTCCCCCTTAATTGAAGCGAATTCAAAAGTCAGGGTCGGCAGTAAGAAACCCGTGGTCGTCGGACCGCGGGCCGGTGGAGCCGGATGTGCAGGAGAGCCGCGCTATGACCGCAGGCGACCACGCCGCCGAAGTGGACGCGCTCGGAAGGCGATTCCCGGGCTGGACCATTTGGTTCGGCCTGTTCACCGGCCATTGGTGGGCGCTGCCGCCCAGGGACCGCGACGTGGGGGACTTCCTCGAGGCCGACACTCCGCAGCGGCTCATCGCGCGGATCGAGGTGGTCGCCGGCGCCGTGCCGGCGCGGCGCCCGGCCGGCGGGCCGGCGCCCCCGGGCGGCCTGGTCCGGCCGTCCCTCGACCCCCGGCAGGACGTGCGGCGTCCCTCGAACCTCCTCCGTCTCGAGGGCGTCACACCGCCGCCGTCCGGCCGGGTACCGGTGATCGCGTGGCCGGGCGGCACCGCAGGGTGATCCGCCGTTCCCCACCCCCACCACGCCCACCGGTGCCGCCGCGGCCCCGGACGGGACGCGGGCCCGCGCCATATCCTCTCCAGCAACCTCCGTGTATGGCGCGGACGCCAGCACCCACCGTCCCTCCGGGGCCCGGCGGCCTCCCCTTCCAGCGGTCCGGCCGGAATCCGCATCCGAGGGTGCGGTAATGGTCATGCCGTTGTCACCCGCGGGAAAGCCCACCGGGAAACAGGCGAGTCGCGATCTTCGGTAATTCCGGCCGAAGTCCTCACCGGACGGATGAGAAGTTCCGCGAGACCGGCGATCGCATCGTCGGCGTCCGCCGCGACCCGCGCAATGGCGGCGGGAGTCGTCCGGCACCGCCGTTCGCAAGCGGGGTCCGTGCGTCCGCCCGCCGCGGAGACGCTACGCTGCGCCGACGGGCCCGTTCGCGAGGGGGAGGGCCCTGGCACGGATCGGGAGCGACATGCGGCGCAGGGCCACGGCACGGGTCAAGGCGGCGACGGCCCTGGCGGCGGCCGCGGCACTCGGCGCCGCGGGCCTCGGCGCGTGCAGCGGCGGGGACGACAAGCCGGTGGGCGTCGCCAAGGTGGTGAGCACCCTCGGCCCCGGCGAGGGGGCGCTGAACCTCCTCACGCTGCCCGGCTCGGTGGAGAGCGGCGGAACCGACCCGCGCGTGGACTGGGTCACGCCGTTCCAGGAGCGCACCGGCTGCAAGATCGGCCTGAAGGTCGTCAAGACGCCCGAGGAGATGGCCGACCTCATGCGCGACCGGGGCCGCCGCTACGACGGCGTCGCCGCGCCGCCGGAGGTCGCCGGGCGGCTGGTCGAGGAGAACCAGGCCGTCCCGATCAACCCCGACCTCGTGGACGGGTACAAGAAGCTCGAACCGAGGCTGCGCAAGCTCCTGGAGCGCGACGGCAAGCACTACGGCCTGCCGTACGTGTGGGGCTCCAACCTGCTGATGTACGACACCCGGGCCGTCCAGGCGCCGACGAGCTGGGCCGCGCTGTTCGACCCCGGACAGGCCCGCCGCCACTCCGGGAAGATCGTCATGCGGGACAGCCCGCTCGCGATCGCCGAGGCCGCGCTCTACCTCAAGGGCCGGCAGCGCAAGCTCAAGATCCGCGACCCCTACTCGCTGACGCCGGCGCAGCTCTCCGCGGCCGGGCGGGTCCTGGCAGAGCAGCGCCGGTACGTGGGGGAGTACTGGGACCTTCCGGCCGACGCGGTCAGCGCGTTCGCCGCGGCCGGGCCGTGCTCGGCCAGGCCTGGCCCTACCACGCGGACGTGCTGAACCGCGCGTCGCGGCCCGTCCAGAGCGTCATCCCGTCCGAGGGCGCGACCGGATGGATGGACGCGTGGATGATCGGCGCCCGCGTCCAGCACCCGAACTGCATGTACCAGTGGCTCCAGTGGACGGCCTCGCCGGACGTCCAGCAGCAGGTCGCCGAGTGGACGGGGGTCGCGCCCGCCAACCCGCAGGCGTGCTCGGGCGACCGCCTCAAGTCCGGCTTCTGCGCCGCCTACCACGTGGGCGACCGCGGCTACCTCAACAAGATCGTGTTCGCGCACGCGCCGTCGAAGGCGTGCGGCGGCGACTCGGGCAAGAAGGACTGCACCGACTACGCCGAGTGGACGCGGACCTGGATCCAGGCCACCAAGGCCTGAGGTCCGCGCGAGAGTCTCTCCGACGCGCCCGACCGCCCCCAGCCGGGCGCGCCTCACGGGTGGGCCTGGGCTTCCCCCCGAAACGCCCAGGTCACCCTCTCCCTGGAGAGACCTCCATGACGGCGGCGCCTGCCGCCGTCCGCGCCGGCGGCGGCTCCCCGACCGTCCGTCCGGCGCCCGTGAGCGGCTCCCGGGGGCCCCGCCGTGCGCGGGGTACCGGCGGGGCGGGTGCGCAGTCGTCGCACGCGAACACCCCGGACGAGTCCGGCAGGCGGCCGACGCGGACGCGCGGCCGGGGCCATCTCTTGCGGCAGACGACGCACGCGTCGCCCAGGCGCTGGGCCGTGCTCAACCCCTGCGGGTCGACGACCGGCTCGCCCCTCTGGCCCATGTCTCCATCCCCCCGGTGGGAGTCGCCTTCACGCCCTCCTTTATAGGCGGGGAAGTGTGTTGTCGCTGCTAGGGAAGGTGAAAAGGGCGGCAAAGCCTCCCGTGTCGCCCTGCGGCCCAAGGGCTCGCGGGTTATGTCCGGCGCCCGGCACGGCGGGCCGTCGAGGCAATGACCGCTTTTCGGCAGGTTATGCGGTCACCGACCGGGCCCTTTGCTCTCTTTTGGCTGGTCCGTACGTACAAAGGAGACATGTCGGCCAGGAACGTCGAGGATCGGCGAGTCCGGCCGCACATGCCCCGCCTCCCGCGGACGCGTGTGACTTCGGCGACGGACACCGCATTCGGCTGCCTGATGGTGGCCGCGGTGGGCGCGGCGGCCGCCGTCCTCTACGCGCTCGCCGGCGTGGGCCGCCCCGGGGTGCTCGCGGCCGTCATGGCCGCGCTCGCGGCGGTGGCCGTCGCGGCGGCCCGGTGGAGGGCGGCGCATTCCTCGCGCGGGTCGCTCCGGCCGGTGGAACGGCTCCGGCGGGAACTGGAGAGGCTGACCGAGGACGACGCGGGCGGCCGCGTCGCCGTCCCGGCCACGGGCGATGAGGCGGAGCTGCTGGCCGAGCGCGTGAACGAGCTGCTCGACCGGCTGGAGACCGCGATCCTGCAGCGGCGCGCGTTCGTCGCCGACGCCTCGCACGAGCTGCGCACGCCCATCACCGGGCTGCGCACCCGCATCGAGCTGGCCCTCGCCGCCCCCGAGGAGGGCGACGCCGTCGACACCCTGCGCCGCTCGCTGGCCGACATCGACCGGCTGCACCGGATCGTCGAGGACCTCCTCGTCCTCGCCCGCCTCGACTCCGGCGACATCCCCGCCCGGGAGCACATCGACCTCGGGGCGCTGGTGGAGGCGGAGGCCGCCCTGCGCAGCCCGCCGGTCGCGATGGTGGTGAAGGTCGAGCCGGGCCTCATCGTCGGCGGCAACCGGCAGCGCCTTGGCCGCGCGGTGCGCAACCTGCTCGCCAACGCCGAGCGCTACGCCGCCGCGCAGATCGAGGTCGAGGCCCGCGCGGACGGCGACGGGGCCGTCGTCGAGGTGCACGACGACGGCCCGGGAATCCCGTTCGCCGACCGGGACCGCGTCTTCGAGCGGTTCGCCCGGCTGGACCCGGCCCGCAGCCGCGACAAGGGCGGCAGCGGGCTCGGCCTGCCGATCGCGCGGGAGATCGCCCTCTCCCACGGCGGGACCCTGGAGGTCGCCGACGGGGCCTACGGCGCCCGCCTCGTGCTCCGGCTCCCGCTGTCCCGGTGACTCAGCGGAACGCGTGGACGTTCTCCCCGGCCCACTGCGCGAAGGAGCGGGACGGGCGGCCGAGCACCTTCTCCACGTCGGGGCTGACGCGGCGCTCGGCCTCGGTCGGCTCGCCGAGGATGTCGAGGGTGCCGTCGACGACCGGCGCGGGCATGAACTCCAGCATCCGCGCCCGCGCCTCCTCCCGGGTCTGCTCGGCGAACGCCACCGGCTCGCCGAGCACGTCGCCGATCGTCCGCGCCCTTTCCCGCGGCGTGAGCGGAGCGGGCCCGGTGAGCTCGTAGACGCGGCCCTCGTGCCCGCTCTCCCGCAGGGCCGCGGCCGCGACCTCGGCGATGTCGGACGGGTGGACGAACGGCAGCGCGACGTCGGCGAACGGCGCGGCGGCCGCCCGGTGGGCGCGGACCGGCTCCGCCCACGCGAACGCGTTGCTGGCGAAGCCGCCGGGCCGCAGGATGGTCCAGTCCAGCCCCGACTCCCGGACGGCGTCCTCGAACGCCTTGAGGTGGCTGTGGCTGTGCGCCGTCGGGCGCGTGCCCGCGCCCTGCGAGGACATCAGCACGACCCGCTCCACGCCGGCGGACTTCACCACGTCCAGGACGGCGCGCGGGTCCAGGTCCTCGGGCGTGCCGAGCAGGTGGCCGGCGACGAGCAGGAAGAGCGCGTCCGCCCCGTCCAGGACGGGCCGGAGGGTCTCCGGCTCGGCGAGGTCGGCCGCGCGGTGGACGACGCCCGCGGGCAGGTCGCCGGGGTCGGTGCGCGACACCGCCGTCACCCGCTCGCCCGCCTCGGCCAGCGCCCGCACCAGCGGCCGCCCGACGTTTCCCGTGGCGCCCATGACAACGATCATTGCTTTCTCCCTCTGAGCTGCGTTGACACCGCCGGGGCGGTGCCGTCGCGGTGCGACACGGGGAAAGCTAACATCCTGGATATAGTAGGTACCTAGAAGAAAGTGACTACCCTGGGAGGCCGTGATGGTGGACGCCAGGACCGAGGAGGCGCTCGACCCCGAGCTGGCCTGCCCGATCGCCCCGGTGGTCGACCTCGTGTTCAGCCGCTGGACGACCCCGATCCTCTGGACGCTGCACGAGTACGGGCGGCAGCGGTTCGTGGAGCTCCAGCGCCGCGTCGCCACGATCACGCCGAAGGTGCTGACCCAGCGCCTGCGGCAGATGGAGCGGGACGGGCTCGTCGTCCGCACCTACCACCCCGAGGTGCCGCCGCGCGTCGAGTACGAGATCAGCGAGCTGGGCCGCAGCCTCGCGCCGCTGTTCGCGGCGCTCGCGGAGTGGTCCGCCGAGAACCTGGAGAAGGTCGAGCGGGCGCGGAGCGCCTACGACGGCGGCGAGGGCTGAGACGAGCCCGGGACGGCGGCGGGGCGACGGCGGGGCGAACGGCGTCCGCGCGATCCCGGGGCGGCCGATGCCCGACAATGGACGCGTGATGTCTCCTTCAAGCCCCGACACGGCCGCCCGCGAGCTGGTCGTCCTCGGCTCCACCGGCTCCATCGGCACCCAGGCCCTGGACGTGATCCGACGCAACCCCGGCCGGTTCCGGGTGACGGGGCTGGCGGCCGGCGGCGGGCGGGTGGACCTGCTGGCCGAGCAGGCGCTGGAGTTCCGGCCCGAGGTGGTCGCGGTGGCCCGGGCCTCCGCCGCGCAGGAGCTCCAGCTCGCCTTCTACGCCGAGGCCAAGCGGCGCGGCTACGCCTCCGGCGACTACCCCATCCCCAAGATCGTGGCGGGTCCCGACGCGGTCGCCGAGGTCGCCGCCTGGCCGTGCGACGTGGTCCTCAACGGGGTGACCGGGGCCCTCGGCCTCGCCTCGACGCTGGCCGCGCTGGACGCGGGGCGCACCCTCGCCCTCGCCAACAAGGAGTCGCTCATCGTCGGCGGCCCCCTCGTCAAGGAGCGGGCGCGGCCTGGGCAGATCGTCCCCGTCGACTCCGAGCACTCGGCGCTCGCCCAGTGCCTGCGCGGCGGGCGGGCCGAGGAGGTGCGGCGGCTGGTGCTCACCGCGAGCGGCGGACCTTTCCGCGGGCGGGCCCGCGACGAGCTGACCGGCGTCACCCCGGAGCAGGCGATGAACCACCCCACCTGGGACATGGGCCCGGTCATCACGATCAACTCCGCGACCCTCGTCAACAAGGGCCTGGAGGTCATCGAGGCGCACCTGCTCTTCGACGTCCCGATGGACCGCATCGAGGTGATGGTGCACCCGCAGTCGGTCATCCACTCGATGGTCGAGTTCACCGACGGCTCCACGCTGGCGCAGGCGAGCCCGCCCGACATGCGGCTGCCGATCGCGCTCGGCATCGACTGGCCCGACCGGGTGCCGGACGCCGCGCCCGGCGTCGACTGGACCAGGGCGCACACCTGGGAGCTGTTCCCCCTGGACGACGAGGCCTTCCCCGCCGTCGCGCTGGCGCGCCGCGCCGGCGAGCTGGGCGGGACGGTCCCCGCCGTCTACAACGCCGCCAACGAGGAATGCGTGGAGGCCTTCCGCGCGGAACGGCTCCCGTTCCTCGGGATAGTCGACACCGTCGCGCGGGTAGTGGAGGAGCACGGTTCGGGCACCACCGGAGGCCTGACGCTCGACGACGTCCTCGCGGCGGACACCTGGGCGCGGACCAGGGCCAGGGAACTGACCGCGACCGTCTGACCCGGGGGCCCGCCTCGGGAGGAACCTCGGAGGGGACCCGATGGCCTTCTTCCTCGGCGCGGTGGCGTTCGTGGTGGCGCTGCTGGTCTCGGTGATGCTCCACGAGGGCGGGCACCTGCTCACCGCCAAGCGGTTCGGGATGAAGGCCACGCAGTACTTCGTGGGGTTCGGCCCGACCCTGTGGTCCACCCGCCGGGGCGAGACGGAGTACGGCGTGAAGGCGGTCCCGCTGGGCGGCTTCGTCAAGATCGTCGGCTACACGCCGCTGGAGGAGATCCCCGCCGCGGACCGCCCGCGCGCCTTCTACCGGCAGCCCGCCGGGAGGCGCGCGGTCGTCATCGCGGCCGGCGTGGTCGCCAACCTGGTGTTCGCGTTCCTGCTGCTCATGGCGATGGCCATGACGATCGGCGTGCGGGAGCCCGGCACCGTGACCAGCACGGTCGAGGCGGTCACGACGTGCGTGCCCGCCTCGCTGTCCAGCGGCTGCGGCGCGAACCGGCCGACGTCCCCCGCCGTGCGGGCCGGGCTGCGCGCGGGCGACCGCGTCGTCTCGTTCGACGGCACTCCCATCTCCGACTGGAGCGGGCTCACCCGGGCGATCGACGCCGCCGAGCCGGGCCGGACCGTGACGGCCGTGGTCGTGCGGCCGGGCGCGCCGAGGCCGGTGACGCTGAGGATCACGCTCGCGGACGTGGACGGGCGGCCGTTCGTCGGCATGTCGGCGAAGGTCGTGGGCGCCGGGTACGAGCGGACCGGGCCCCTCAACGCGGCCGTGTTCGCCGGGGAGGGCATCGGCCGTACCGTGGCCGGGATCGGGCGGGCCGCGGCGGACCTGCCCTCCGCCGTCCCGAAGTTGTTCTCGCCCGAGCGGGGGAGCACGCCCGGGGGCCAGGTCGGCAGCGTGGTCGGCGCGACCGAGGTGTCCGGGCAGATCTTCTCCGCCCAGAGCTCCGCCCGCGACAAGGTCGCCCTCTACCTGTCGCTCGTCGTCTCGGTGAACATCTTCCTCGGCGTGCTCAACGTGCTGCCCCTGCTCCCGCTGGACGGCGGTCACCTGGCGGTGGTCGCCTACGAGCGGGCGCGGGCCGGCGTCAACCGGATCAGGGGGCGGCCGGATCCGGGCACCGTGGACATGACGCGGCTCATGCCCTTGACATACCTGGCCGTGCTGGTGCTGGTGGGATTCGGCGTGCTGCTGATTCTCGCCGACGTGCTGAACCCCCTCCGACTGCCGTAATGACGTGAAACGTTTACCGAGTGTGCTCAAATGGTCACACTGGCTGAAGCCGGGTGCCGTCAACTCAGCCGCGCGGGGCACCTAGGCTTTGTACGGGGCCGAAAATTGAGGAGAGGGATGAGCGTTTCACTGGGTATACCGAGCGTCCGCGGCGAGGGCGACGGGCAGGGGGCGCCGGGACCGATCGCGCCCCGCCGCAGATCCCGGCAGATCATGGTCGGCGACGTCCCGGTGGGCGGCGACGCCCCCGTGTCGGTGCAGTCGATGACCACGACCCTCACCGCCGACGTGAACGCCACGCTCCAGCAGATCGCGGAACTGACCGCGTCCGGATGCCAGATCGTCCGCGTCGCCGTGCCGTCGCAGGACGACGCCGAGGCGCTGCCGGCGATCGCGCGCAAGTCGCCGATCCCCGTCATCGCCGACATCCACTTCCAGCCCAAGTACGTGTTCGCGGCGATCGACGCCGGCTGCGCGGCCGTCCGCGTCAACCCGGGCAACATCAAGAAGTTCGACGACCGGGTCGGCGAGATCGCGCGCGCCGCCAAGGACGCGGGCGTGCCGATCCGCATCGGCGTGAACGCCGGCTCCCTGGACAAGCGCCTGCTGGAGAAGCACGGCAGGGCCACTCCGGAGGCGCTGGTCGAGTCGGCGCTGTGGGAGTGCTCGCTGTTCGAGGAGCACGACTTCCGCGACATCAAGATCTCGGTCAAGCACAACGACCCGGTCGTGATGATCGAGGCGTACCGGAAGCTGGCGGCGGCCTGCGACTACCCGCTGCACCTCGGCGTCACCGAGGCGGGCCCGGCGTTCCAGGGCACGATCAAGTCGGCCGTCGCGTTCGGTGCGCTGCTGGCGGAGGGCATCGGCGACACGATCCGGGTGTCGCTGTCCGCGCCGCCGGTGGAGGAGGTGAAGGTCGGCACGGCGATCCTGGAGTCGCTCGGGCTGCGCAAGCGCGGCCTGGAGATCGTCTCCTGCCCGTCCTGCGGTCGCGCGCAGGTGGACGTGTACTCGCTGGCCGAGCAGGTCACCGCCGGGCTGAAGGACTTCCCGGTCCCGCTGCGCGTCGCCGTGATGGGCTGCGTGGTGAACGGGCCCGGCGAGGCGCGCGAGGCCGACCTCGGCGTCGCGTCGGGCAACGGCAAGGGCCAGATCTTCGTCAAGGGGCAGGTCGTCAAGACCGTCCCCGAGGCGCAGATCGTCGAGACCCTGATCGAGGAGGCGATGCGCATCGCCGACGAGATGGGCATCGAGATCGCCGAGGACGGCACGGTCTCCGGACCGGGCGCCGAGGTGGTGGTCGGCTGACCCGCTCGTCCGGGCCGGCGCCCGCTTTCCGGGCGGCGCCGTAACGGGACTTCAGGGCCCCGGGTCTTGTGACCCGGGGCCTTTTCGTATGCCCGGAACCCGCCCCGGAGCTGGGCATCCGCGACCGGAACGTTCGGAGTTATCACAGAGTTCCGCTGATCTTGTCACGATTCCGCATCCACTCTGATGGGCCCCTGTTGGGCGGTACGCCCGAACCGCCACAATCTTCACTCATTTACCCGTATGTCTGACTCAACCGGAGTCGGCACGATAGGGGGATATGTGAAGAGGACTGTTGTCGTGGCCGCGGTGGCCGGGCTCGGTCTCACCGGTCTCGGCGCCACAAGCGCACAGGCCGCGAGCCCCTCCGCCGGAACGGCCGGAGGATTCAACCCCTCGGCGGCCCAGTGGCACGCCTGCCCCGCGGACTTCGTCCAGACGGTGCACAACCTGTACGACGGGCTGTACCCCGTCTCCAAGATCGTCCAGTGCGCCGAGCTGTCGGTGCCGATGGACTACGCCAAGCCGCAGGGCAAGAAGATCACGATCCAGCTCACCCGGACGCCGCACACCGGCTCCGGTCCGGCCAAGGGCGACATCGTGGTCAACCCCGGCGGGCCGGGCGGCGGCGGCGCCCTGTTCGGGCCGCGGGTGTTCGCGCAGAACTCCGCCCCGATGCGCGAGGCGTACAACGTCATCGGCTTCGACCCGCGCGGCGTCGGCATGAGCGTCCCGGCCCTGAGCTGCGACCCGAACTACACCAACGCCCCGCGCCCGGACTACGGCACCGGTGACCGCAAGTCGGTCGCCACGTGGCTGAAGCTGTCCAAGGGCTACGCCGAGGCGTGCGGCAAGGCCGACAAGACCGGGCTGCTCGACCACATCAAGACGATCGACTCGGTCAACGACGTGGAGTCGATCCGGCGGGCGCTCGGCAACAAGAAGCTCGACTACTACGGCGCCTCCTACGGCACCTACCTCGGCTCGACCTACGCCACCGTCTACCCCAAGAACGTCGGGAAGATGGTGCTGGACGGCAACGTCGGCCCGTCCGACGCCTGGTACGACGCCAACCTGAACCAGGACGTCCAGTTCGACATCAACATCGACTACTACTTCGGCTGGATCGCCAAGTACGACTCGGTGTACCACCTCGGCACCACGCAGAAGCAGGTCCGGAGCTTCTTCTACGACCTGCGGGCGCAGCTCAAGAACAAGCCGGTCTACTACACCGACCCGGACAGCGGGCAGACGCTCGCCGTCGGTCCGGACGAGCTGACCGACGTGATCCTGAACGCCGGGTACCGGCGCAGCCAGGCCATCTGGCACGGGTACGCGTCCGCCCTGGCGGCGTACAAGTCGGGCGACACCGCCACGTTCGCGGGGACGTTCGGCGCGCCGACGACCGGCGGCTCCGACGACAACGGCTACGCCGTCTACCTCGGCGTGCAGTGCACCGACGTCCAGTGGCCGCTGAGCTGGAACAAGTGGCAGCGCGACAACGAGCGGATCGACCGGAAGCACCCGTTCGAGACCTGGGCCAACGCCTGGTACAACGCCCCGTGCCTGTACTGGCCCGCCAAGGCCGGCAAGCCGGTGAACATCGGCCACACCCGCGACCTGCCGCGCAACATCCTCATGTTCCAGTCGACCGCGGACGCGGCCACGCCGTACGCGGGCGCGCTGGAGATGCACCGCAGGCTCAAGGGCTCGCGCCTCGTCGTCCAGGACGGCGACCGCACGCACTGCATCGTGCACCGCGGCTCCGCCCAGGTGGACGCCTACTTCGACGCCTACTTCCTTCGGGGAGAGCGCCCGGAGCAGAGCACCGTCCACGTCCCGCAGCTCGGTGACCCGAAGCCGCCGTCCACGGCGACCGCCAGGACGCTGAGCGGCACGGGCTCGCTGAAGGCCGCGCAGCTCAAGGCCGACGTCATCCGCTGACGCCGGGCGCGGCCCATGCGGTCCGGACCCCGGGGAGCGGTCCCCGGGGTCCGGCACCCGCCGGCCGCGCAGGTCGCGGCGAGCAGGTCGCGACACGCAGGTAGTACGCATCAGCCACGCATCGGCGACGCCCCCCTCCGGCATGGCGCCGGCCCGGAGTCGCCGATCTGAGGGGGTCAAGTGAAAAGGATCGTTCTCGTCGCGACCGCTGCGGTCGTGGCGGCGGGCGGCGCAGGGTTCGCCGTCTCCGCGAGCGCGGACACCGGGGGCCTCGGTGCCGCGGCGGTCAAGGGCATCGACTGGGGCAAGTGCGAGGTCAGCGGCCCTAGCGACCCGATGAACAAGGCCGAGTGCGCCCAGGTCGAGGTGCCGCTCGACTACGCCCGGCCCAACGGCCGCAAGATCTCCATCGCGGTGTCGCGCTTCCGGCACACCGACGAGAAGAACTACCAGGGGACCCTGTTCGTCAACCCCGGCGGCCCGGGCGGCAGCGGCCTGCAGTACGCGCCCGCCCTCGCCCGCTGGATCGGCGGCACCGGGCACGCCGACGTCGCCGCCAAGTACGACATCATCGGCTTCGACCCGCGCGGCGTCGGCTCCAGCAAGCCCGCGCTGAGCTGCGACCCGAACTTCTCCGACCCGATCCGGCCGGACTACGTGCCCTCCTCCGCCAAGGAGGAGAGGGCCTGGATCGCCAAGTCGAGGAAGTACGCGCAGGACTGCGCGAAGAAGTTCGGCTGGCTGCTGCCGCACATGCGCACCACCGACGCCGCGCGCGACGTCGACGCGATCCGCGCCGCGCTCGGCCAGGACAAGATCAGCTGGTACGGCTTCTCGTACGGCACCTACTTCGGCGCCACCTACGCCACGCTCTTCCCCAAGCGCGTGAAGCGGATGGTGCTGGACGGCAACGTCAACCCGAAGACGGTCTGGTACGACGCCCAGCTGGAGCAGGACAAGGCGTTCGAGCACAACATGAAGGCCTGGTGGGCCTGGATCGCGAAGTACGACTCGCTCTACCACCTCGGCAAGAGCGAGAAGGCCGTCGAGGCCAAGTACTACGCCGTCCGCGCCGCGGCGAAGAAGGCGCCGATCGGCGGCCAGATGGGCCCGGACGAGCTGGACGACACCGTGCTGTCCGCCGGCTACAACACCGGCTACTACATCCCGTTCGCGCAGGCGCTCTCGGCGTGGGTCAACGACAAGGACGCCTCCGGGCTCCTCGACTGGATGAACCCCGGCGGCGACGACAACGGCTTCGCCGTGTACAACGCCGTCCAGGCCGCCGACGCTCGCTGGCCGCGCAACTGGAGCAAGTGGCACCACGACGCCGCGAAGCTCTACCGGCAGGGCTACAGGTTCAACACCTGGAGCAACGTCTGGTTCAACGCCCCGATCGCCTTCTGGCCGTTCCAGGGCGGGCCGGAGTTCAAGCTGAAGGGCGCCAAGGGCCTGGCGGGCATGCTGCTCGTGCAGTCCACCCAGGACGCGGCGACCCCGGTCGCGGGCGGCGTGGAGATGCACAAGCTCTTCCCGTCCTCGCGCCTGGTGTTCGAGGTCGGCGGCAAGACCCACGCCAACACGCTCAACGGCAACGCGTGCCTGGACGACAAGGTCGCGGCGTACCTCGACACCGGGGCGCTGCCGCAGAGCCACCGCGGCCCGGACGCCTACTGCAAGGCCGTCCCGGCGCTGAACGACCCCGACCCGACGGCCATGACCGCGAAGGCCGCACGCGCCTCCGCGGGCAAGGACCTCCCGGTCGGGCGCCCGTAACGGTAAGCAGCACAACGGTGGTCAGCACAGCGGTGGGCAGCGCAGCCATCGGATAGTGCGCAGGCGTGTTCCGCGGTGCGCCCGTCCCGTCAGGTCGTCGACACCCGCGTCCGGTTCTCCCGGTACCCCGTCCCGCACGCCCTGCTCGTGGACGTCGCCGACACCATGGCCCGGTACGGGCGGCTGCGGCTGGAGAAGGACCCC
>NZ_JBEZJP010000199.1:0-13613 GCF_040653175.1 Actinomadura sp. NPDC048032 | reverse complement strand
GGCGGTGCTCGCCACCCCGCTGGTTTGACCGTCGCGCCTTAGGTTACCCTTACCTAATCAATTTCGGCTCGACGCCCTCCCGGTCGCGCTCGGCTACGCGCGGGCCCGGCCCGTCCAGGTCGTCCAGCAGGCCGGGCAGCAGCTGCGCCGGGCGGCCGGGTCCGCGGTCGCGGCCGCCGAGCGCGGCGCCGGCGAGATCGAGACGCGCCACACCCGGCCCGAGCAGGGCGAAGACCCGCCCCCGGGGGGATAGGGACGGGTCTTCGCGCGGGGCGTGGGCCCCGGTGGGACGGTCAGCGGAAGGTGGGCTCCAGGACGTCGACGCCGCGGGTGTTGTCGGCGACGTAGACGTACTTGCCGTGCCAGTACGGCTGCCAGGAAGCGGCGTCCGCCGGGCGGTAGTAGGCGACCTGGCGCGGGTTCGTCGGGTCCGTGACGTCGAGGAACCGGGTGCCCTGCGAGTAGAACGACTGGGCGATCACGCCGTCGCGCACGTCGAAGTAGTGCGCCGAGCAGTCCGTGCTCTCGGGGTCGCTGCCCTCCTTGCCGGCCACGCCCCACGTCGCGACGGTGTTCAGGCGGAACTTGTGCTCCGGCGTGGACCGCCAGCCCTCACCGCCGTAGGAGCCCTTCAGCGACGCGATCACGAGCAGGCCGTCGTTGGCGCAGCCGTCGTTGAACGTCTCCTCGGTGACGTACAGCAGCTTCCCGTCGCCCCACCGGCGCGGGTCGGCGGCCTGGTCCCGGGTCCGCCCCACGGCCCGGTAGCTGTTGTGCATGAAGGTGGAGTTGGTGGTGGCCTCGTCCAGCCCGCCGCCCGCGTAGGGGACGGGGTCGACCGCGGTGGCCTTGCGCCACTTCCTCTTCACCGGGTCGTAGTGGCGGCCGGTGGTGTAGTAGCCGCGCACGCCGCCGCGCCCCGAGGCCCAGGCGACCCCTTCGGAGTCGACCTGGATGTCGTGGGTGTAGTCGGTCTTGCCGTCGTTGCGGCCCGTGTCGATCGGGTCCTTGTGGACCTTCGGCTTGGCGGGATCGCGGACGTCGGTGACCCAGACGGGGCGCCCGCCCCAGTCCGCGGGCATCCAGCTGGCCTTGGCGGGGCCGCCCGTCCACAGGTACTTGCAGTCGTCCACGCAGGTCGTCGTGTGCCCCGCGGGCACCGTCACGTAGGTGATCTGGCGCAGGCTCTCCGGCTTGGAGGCGTCCACGACGTAGATGCCCGACTCGCCGGTGGCGGTGGTGCCGCCGAACGCGCGCGGGTCGCGGGACAGGTAGATGATCTTGCGCTTGGGGTCGAAGTCGGTGTCCTCGGTCTCCCACATGCCCGGCATGTTCAGCTGCCCGACCAGCTTGGGGACGCGGGGGTCGGCGCTGATGTCGTAGGCCTTCAGCCCGAACTGGCCGGTCGCGTACATGATCGTCCGCTTGTGCGGACCCCGGCCGTAGTCCATGAACATGAGGGAGATGGCGCCCTTGGCGTCCGAGACCCCGCCGACGCGCCGCACCCCCTTGACCGCCTCGGACTTCGTGCTCGCGGGGGCGGCCCGGCGGTAGTGCCCGGCGTGGCCGCCGGCGCCCTCGCCGGCGGTGGCGGCGGCCTGCCCGGTCTGCGTCTTGGTGTTCTCCGGCTCGGGCGGGCACGCCCAGGCGCTGCCGGCCATCAGCGCCACGGACGCCGCGACCGCGACGCCGCCCTGCAGCAGGCGTCCGGAGGGAAAGGATGTGCGGGGGAGCATCGCGCCTCCACGGAATGGATCTTCGCAAGCGCCAGTGTGACCGCCGCCGCGCTCTTGATCAACAGGTCGGCGGGTCACGAAATGGCCTCAGCACCGTGAGGACTGGTGGGACCTGACACCGTGGTCTACCCTCCCCTGGGACCGCCCAGCTCCCGGGAGAGGCCAGTGAAGAGCTCAGCCCGCACCGCCGCCCTCGTCGCCGGCGCCGTGGCGGTGCTGGTGGCGCCGGTCGCGGCCCTGAAGGCGTGGAGCGAGCCCGCCGACCCGCGGATCTCGGTCGGCGCCCCGGCCCCCGCGACGCTGCTGCCCGGCGACCTCCGAGACGCCTCCGGCCGGATGATCGCCAACGCGGTGTGGACGGGCCTGGTCTCCTACGACGCGAAGACCGGCGCGCCCGCGAACGCCGCCGCCGAGTCGGTCACCAGCCCGGACCGGCGCGTCTGGACCGTCCGGCTCCGCCCCGGCGCGACCTTCCAGGACGGCTCGCCCGTCACGTCCCGCTCGTTCACCGGCGCCTGGACGGCCGTGCTGCGCGAGCGCTGGGCCGGGTCGCGCCTGTTCACCGACGTCGCCCGGGTCAAGGGCGCCCGCGCGGGCGAGGACGAAGTCCCGGGCCTGAAGGTGAAGGACGACCGGACCTTCGAGGTGACGCTGGACCACCCGCTCAGCGGGTTCCCCGCCCTCCTCGGCGACCCGGCGTTCTTCCCGATGCCCGAGAGCGTCCTGGCGTCGCGCGACTGGGCGTCCTACGGCCGCGCCCCGGTCGGCAACGGGCCCTTCCGGGTGACGTCCCGGAGCGCGCGGGAGATCGTCCTGCGCCGCCGGTCGGGCGAGGGCCGGTCCGTGGTCGTCAGGGCGATGCCGGACGCGAAGCGCCAGTACACCGCCGCCGCCGCCGGCGCCGGCGACCTCGACGTCGCCACGCTCGTGCCGCCGGACCGGCACGAGTCGATGGAGGCCGACTTCGGCGACCGGCACCTCGCGGTCCCCGGCCGCGACGTCACCTTCCTGGCGTTCCCGGCCCGGCTGGAGCGGCTGTCGTCCCCGACCGTCCGGACGGCGCTGTCGATGGCGATCGACCGGTCCGCCGTCACCGAGGGGCCCCTCGGCCACCAGTACTCCCCCGCCGACTCGCTCGTCGCGCCGGGCATCCGCCCCGGCCACCGCGAGGGGCAGTGCCGGTTGTGCGTCCACGACTCCAAGGCGGCGGCCGCCGCGCTCGCCGACGCGGGCGGGCTGAAGGGCCCGCTGAACCTCTGGTACGAGGCGGGCCGGGGCGACGACGCGTGGGTGAAGGCCGTCGCCGGCCAGCTCGGCAGGGAACTGAAGCTCGATGCCCGCCCCCGTCCCGTCGCCGACCTGCGCGAGGCCGTGGAGTCCCGCGAGGTGGACGGCCCCTTCGTCGTCCACACCACCGCCGCCTACCCCGCGCCCGTCGCGGCGCTGGCGCCGCTGCTGGACGCCGGAACCGGTCTCGACGACGAGTACGCGACCGGCCTCCTCTCCGAGGCCGAGCGCGCGGCCACCCCGGAGGAGGGCGTGGTCCCCGCGCGCCTCGCCGAGAGCGCCTTGCTGCGCGACATGCCCGCGATGCCGCTGTGGTCCCGCCACGACCACCTGGTCTGGTCCGAGCGCGCCCGGGGCGTCACCGCCGACGCCTTCACGGGCCTGCGCCTCGACCGGCTGACCGTCGGAGACTGACGCGTAGCCTGACGATCATGACGAACGTGCTGATGCTCTGCGGGAGCCTGCGCAAGGGGTCCACGAACGAGGCGGCGCTGCGCACCGCGCGGGCGGTGGCGCCGGACGGGCTCGACGCGACGCTCTACGCCGGCATGGGCGATCTGCCGCACTTCAATCCCGACGACGACCGCGAGCCGCCGCACCCGGCCGTCGCGGGGCTGCGCACGGCGATCGGCGCCGCGGACGCCCTGCTGATCTGCACCCCGGAGTACGCGGGCGCGCTGCCCGGCTCGTTCAAGAACCTGCTCGACTGGACGATCGGCGGCGGCGAGATCTACGAGAAGCCCGTCGCCTGGCTGAACGTGGCCTCCCCCTCGGCGCCCACGGGCGGCGGCGACGCGCACGCCTCGCTGCGCAAGGTGCTCGGCTACGCGGGCACCGAGATCGTCGAGGCCGCGTGCGCGCGCATCCCGGTGACCCGGCCGGACGTGGGCGAGGACGGCCTGGTCCGCACCGCGGAGCCGCGCGCGCGGATCGCCGGGGCGATGGAGGCGCTGCACGCCGCGCTCCGGCGTTGACTTACTAGACCAGTCTACCTAGTATCGCCCCATGACACCTCGGGGCGAAACGCGCGAGCGCGTGCTGCGGACGGCGGCGGAGCTGTTCCAGCGGCAGGGCTACCACGGCACCGGGCTCAACCAGGTCCTCGCGGAGAGCGGGGCGCCGAAGGGCTCGCTGTACTTCCACTTCCCGGACGGCAAGGAGCAGCTCGCGTCGGAGTCGGTCGCGCTGTCCGGCCGCGCGGTGGGCGAGGCGCTCGCGGGCGCCCTGATCGCCGCGCCGGACGGCAGGGCCGGCCTCGCGGCCCTCGGCGACCACTTCGCGAACGCGCTGCTGGAGTCCGGCTTCGGCAAGGGGTGCCCGGTCGCGACGGTCGCGCTGGAGACGGCCGCCGAGAGCGAGACCATCCGCGCCGCCTGCGACGGCACCTACACCGAGTGGCAGGACGGCATCGCGGCCGCCCTGCGCGGCTGGGGCGTGCCGGACGAGCGCGCCGATCCGCTGGCCGCGCTCGTCCTGTCGTCGGTCCAGGGCGCGGTCATGCTGGCCCGCGTCCGGCGCGACGTGTCCGTCATCCACGAGGTCACCCGCCAGCTCGGCGACCTGCTCTGAAGGAGAACCCCATGCGCGTCCGCCATCTCGACTGCGCTCCCATGCGGGAGATCGAACCGGCCGACGGGCCGGAGAGCCCGCTGCGGCCCGCGCGGGCCGTGGGCCACGTGCTGCTGGTGGAGACCGACTCGGCCGGCCTCGTGCTCGTGGACGCCGGCATCGGCCTCGGCGACATCGAGCGCCCGTCCGAGCGGCTGCTGGACGACTGGGTGGAGATGGCGGGGCCGACCCTCGACCCGTCCGCGACGGCCGTCCGGCAGATCGAGGCGCTCGGGTACGCGGCGGCCGACGTCCGGCACGTCGTCCCCACGCACCTGCACCGCGACCACGCGGGCGGGCTGAGCGACTTCCCGGACGCGGCGGTCCACCTGTTCGAGGCGGAGCTCGCCGACGGAGGCAAGACCCCGGCCCAGCTCGCCCACGGCCCGGAGTGGGTCGCCTACGCGGGCGCCGAAGGCGAGACCTGGCACGGCTTCGAGGGCGTCCGGTCGCTGGAGGGCGTGCCCGAGGACGTCCTGCTGGTCCCCCTCGGCGGCCACACGCCGGGCCACGCGGGCGTGGCGGTCCGCGACGGCGACCGCTGGCTGCTGCACGCGGGTGACGCGTACATGTACCACGGGGAGGTCGACCGCCCCGACCCGGTGGTGCACCCGCTGATGGAGCTCGTCCAGGCGGGCGGCGAGGTCGACCGGGAGCTGCGCCTCGCGAACGTGGCCCGGCTGCGGGACCTGGCGCGCGGCGGCGACATCGAGATCTTCTGCGCCCACGACCCCTGGGAACTGGCCCGTTACCTCTGAGACAGGCGGTGGGTGAGGGCGGTGTGGCGGCGGCCGGCGCCGGCGGTGCGGACGGCGGCGGCCAGGGCCCGGCGCGACCCGACGAGGACCACCAGCTTCTTGGCCCGGGTGATGCCGGTGTAGAGCAGGTTGCGGCGCAGCATCATCCACGCGCCGGTGGTGAGCGGGATGACGACGGCCGGGTACTCGCTGCCCTGCGAGCGGTGGATCGTGATCGCGTACGCGTGGGCGAGCTCGTCCAGCTCGTCGAAGGCGTAGTCGACGCTCTCGTCCTCGTCGGTCACGACGGTCAGTGACTGCTCTTCCTGGGACACGGACGTGACGACGCCGACGGTGCCGTTGAAGACGCCGGCCTCGCCCTTGTCGTAGTTGTTGCGGAGCTGGGTGACCTTGTCGCCGACGCGGAACACGCGGCCGCCGTAGCGGCGCTCGGGACGGGCGTCGTCGTGCGGGGTCAGCGCCTCCTGCAGCAGCGAGTTCAGCGTGCCCGCCCCGGCGGCGCCCCGGTGCATGGGGGCGAGGACCTGGACGTCGCGGCGCGGGTCGAGGCCGAACCTGCGCGGGATGCGGTGGGCGACCACGTCGACCGTCAGCTCGGCGGCCTCGTCCTGCTCGTCGCAGGGGAACAGGAAGAAGTCGGGGTAGCCGCGGGTGTGGGGGTGCTCGCCGGAGTTGACGCGGTGCGCGTTGACGACGATGCCCGACTGCTGGGCCTGCCGGAAGATCTTCGTCAGCCGGACGCGCGGGACGGCCTCGGCGCCGAGCAGGTCGGCCAGCACCTCGCCCGCGCCGACGGAGGGGAGCTGGTCGACGTCCCCGACGAGCAGCAGGTGCGCGCCGCGCGGGATCGCCTTCACCAGCTTGTTGGCCAGGATGAGGTCGACCATGGAGCACTCGTCGACGACGACCAGGTCGGCGTCCAGGGGGTTGTCCTGGTCGAACCTGGGGTCGCCGCCCGGCTGGAGCTGGAGCAGGCGGTGCACGGTCGCGGCCTCGTGGCCGGTCAGCTCGGCGAGGCGCTTGGCCGCCCGGCCGGTCGGCGCCACCAGCACGATCTTGGCGTTCTTGGCGGCGGCCAGCTCCACCACCGAGCGGACGGTGAAGCTCTTGCCGCAGCCGGGGCCGCCGGTCAGCACGGCCACCTTGGACGTCAGCGCGAGCTTGACCGCGTCCTCCTGCTCGGGGGCGAGGGCCTGGCCGGTGCGCCGCTTCAGCCACGGCAGCGCCTTGCCCCAGTCGACGTCGGCGAACGCCTTGAGCCGGTCGGCGGGCGCGTCGAGCAGTTCCAGCAGCCCGCGGGCCAGGGAGCGTTCGGCCCGGTGGAACGGGACGAGGTACACGGCGGGGATCGTCGCGGCGTCGTCGCCGTCCCCCGGGATCGGCTCCCGGACGACGCCCTCCTCGCCCGCCAGCTCGTCGAGCGCCGGGACGATCAGCTCCCGCCCGACGCCGAGGATCTTCTCCGCCGCGGTGACGAGGTTGGGCTCGGGCAGGAAGCAGTGCCCGTCGTCGGCGGCCTCCGACAGCGTGTACTGCAGGCCCGCCTTGATGCGCTCGGGGCTGTCGTGCGGGATGCCGACGGCCTGCGCGATGGTGTCGGCGGTCTTGAACCCGATGCCCCACACGTCCGAGGCGAGCTGGTAGGGCCGCTTGCGGACGGTGTCGATCGAGGCGTCCCCGTACTGCTTGTAGACGCGGACGGCCAGGGACGTGGAGACGCCGACGCCCTGCAGGAAGACCATGACCTCCTTGATGGCCTTCTGCTCCTGCCAGGCGTCCCCGATGCGCTTGGTGCGCTTGGGGCCGAGGCCCTGGACCTCGACGAGCCGCTCCGGCTCCTCCTCGATGACGCGCAGGATGTCGGTGCCGAAGTGCCCGACCATCCGGTCGGCCATCACCGGGCCGATGCCCTTGATCATGCCGGAGCCGAGGTAGCGGCGGATGCCCTGGATCGTCGCCGGCAGGACGGTCGTGTAGGAGTCGACCTCGAACTGCTTGCCGTACTTCGGATGCGAGCGCCACCGCCCGACCAGGCGCAGGCTCTCCCCCACTTGCGCGCCGAGCAGCGCGCCCACGACGGTGAGCAGGTCGGGCCCGCTCTTGGCGGTCGCGACGCGCGCGACGGTGTAGCCGGTGTCCTCGTTGGCGTAGGTGATCCGCTCCAGCACCGCCTCCAGCTCCGCCGGACGCGGCGTGGCGGGTGGGTTCGGGGAGGTCGGCACGCCCACCATGGTGCCCGATCGGCCCGGTGGGATGGCCGGATCCGGCAGACGTTCTGGATCTTCCCGTGATCACGACATACGTTCCGGGCGCACCCGTACACCAGCACCCATACAACGCGTACTGGGAGGTATCACCGGTGTTCCGCTCCCGAACCCGGGCACTGGCCGCGGCCGGCGGCCCCGCCCTGTCCGTCGTCCTCGCGCTCGCGGCCGCTCCGGCCGCGGCCTCGCCCCCCGCCCCGGCGAAGGACGGTCCGATCGCGGGCTTCACCGCGAAGAGCGCGCAGTGGCAGCGCCGGTACGAGCGGCTGCTGTCGGCCGTCCCGTCCGCGCGGACGGCCCGCGACCTGGACGCCGAGCTGGCGCGCGAGCCCGCGCTGGCCACCACGACCGGTGACCGGCACCGCGTCGGGCGGATCGTCGCCCGCCTCCGGTCCTACGGCCTGAGGCCCGAGGTCAGGACGTACTACGCCTACCTGTCCATGCCGGAGCGGGTGCGGGTCGAGATGACGGCGCCGCGGCACCGGACCCTGCCGGTCAAGGAGAAGCCGCGGCCGTGGCAGCGGTTCTACGACCAGGTCGTCCCCTCCCACAACGGCATGTCGCCGTCCGGGAACGTGCGGGGCGAGGTCGTCTACGCCAACTACGGCCGCCCCGAGGACTTCGCGCTGCTCGCCAGGAACGGCGTCTCGGTCAAAGGCAAGATCGTCCTCGTCCGGTACGGGGCGGTGTTCCGCGGCATCAAACCGCGCGAGGCGGCCCGGCGCGGCGCCAAGGCGGTGCTCATCTACTCCGACCCGGCCGACGACGGGTCCGCGCGCGGCCCGGTGTACCCGGCCGGGCCGTGGCGCGCCTCCGACGGCATCCAGCGCGGCAGCATCGCGCAGATCCAGCTCGCGGCCGGGGACCCCCAGACGCCCGGCTGGCCGTCGGTGAAGGGCGCGCGGCGCGTCCCGCCGTCGGAGGCGCCGATGCTGAAGGGGCTGGTCCCGACCACGCCCATCTCCTACGGCGCGGCCGAACCGCTGCTGCGCGCGTTGAAGGGCAAGGAGGTGCCGAAGGAATGGCAGGGCGGCCTTCCGTTCACGTACCGGTTCGGGCCGGGCGGGACGCAGGCGCACCTGGATGTGAAGAACACCTTCCAGGTGCGCCCGCTGTGGGACGTCATCGTGCGGATCCCCGGCAGCGAGCACCCCGAGCAAGAGGTCATGCTCGGCGCGCACCACGACTCCTGGGTGTACGGCAGCAGCGACAACCTGTCGGGCACCGAGAACGTTCTCCAGGTGGGGCGTGCCCTGGGGACGCTGCTCAAGAAGGGGTGGCGTCCTAAGCGCACGGTCGTCCTGGCCACGTGGGACGGCGAGGAGTACGGGCTGTTCGGCTCCACCGAGTACGCCGAGCAGCGCGCGGACCTGCTCCGCAACACCGTCGCCTACGTGAACATGGACGGCGCCGGAGGCTCGCATTTCGGCGCGTCGGCGACGCCCGCGCTGGACCGCTCGGTCATCGACGCCTCCAAGGAGGTTCTCTGGCCCGGCACGGACGGGACGCTGTACGAGGCGTGGAAGGCGCAGAACGCCGGCGAGACCCCGATCGACCGCATCGGCGGCGGCTCGGACTTCCAGGCGTTCTTCCAGCGATACGGCGTGCCCGCCATGGACGTCGGCGCCGCGTCGCCGGGATCGTCCGGGAACTACCACTGCTCCTGCGACGACTTCTACTGGATGGAGCACTTCGGCGACCCGTCCTGGGAGTACCACGCGGCGATGGCGCGGCTGGCCGGCATCGCGGCGCTGCGGCTCGCCAACGCCGACGTGATCGCGATGGGCTACCGCCCGTACGCGCAGGAGACGGCCCGGTACCTCGCCGACTTCACCGCCGAGCAGCGCAGGCGGCTCGGGTCCGTGGTGGTGGACGTCTCGCGCGACATCGCGCAGGCCGGGGCGTGGCAGCGGGCGGCGGAGGCGCTCCAGGCGCGCGCGGGGAAGGCACTGCGCGAGGGCGACACGGCCGCGTTCCGCCGCCTCAACGACAAGATCATGCAGACGGAGCGGGACCTGCTGGCGCGGGCCGGGCTGCCGGGCCGCCCCTGGTACCGGCACCAGATCTACGCGCCCGGGATCGACACTGGCTACGCCACGCAGCGGCTGCCCGGGCTGAACGACGCGCTGTTCACGGACCGCGACGTCCGCGCCGCCAGGGAGCAGGAGGCCCGCCTGTTCGAGGGACTGCGGGCCGCCACCCGCACCCTCACCCCGGAGGAGTGACCCGGAAGGCGTTCCCGCCGGAAACCGGCCACCTCGCCTCAAGATCATGTTAGTTTCCCCGCGCACCCCATTTGGATCTTGTGGGGGCGGGTGATCTGGAGGGGACGCGATGGCGCAGGGGCTCAGTCGGCGGGACTTCGGCAGGCTCGTGGGATCCGCGGGGCTCGGCCTCGCGGCGCCCGCGCTCGCCGGCGGATGCGGCACGGCGACCCAGCGGGCGGCGACGCGGGCGGGCACGCGGACGTGGCGGGTCTCCGGGACGGCGGGCGCCGGGCTCGGCGGCTTCGACAGCGCCGTCAAGTCGCTGATGCAGGCCCGGAACATCCCGTGCGGGTCGCTCGCCGTCATGCGCAAGGGCAAGCTCGTGCTCGCGCGCGGCTACACCTGGAGCGACGACGCGGCGCTGAGCGTCCAGCCGACGTCGCTGTTCCGGCTCGCCAGCCTCAGCAAGGCCGTCACGGCGACGGCGGTCGCCCGGCTCGTCCAGGACGGCAGGCTCAGCCTGTCGGCGCCCGTGACCGACCTGCTGACGCTGACGCCGCCGCCCGGCCAGTCCGCCGACCCGCGTCTCGCGCAGGTGACGGTGCGGCGGCTGCTGCAGCACCTCGGCGGCTGGGACCGCGACGTCTCCGGCGACCCGACCTACCGCGACCGCGCCACGGCGCAGCTGCTGGGCGTTCCGCTGCCGATCACCCGGGAGCACATGGTCCAGTACGGGACGGGCCTGAAGCTCGACCACGACCCCGGCACCACGTTCGCCTACAGCAACTACGGCTACCTGCTCCTCGGCCAGATCATCGCCAAGGCCGCGGGCATGGGCTACGAGCAGTACGTCCAGCAGAGCGTGCTGGGCCCCATGGGGATCACCCGGATGCGGCCCGGCCGGTCGCTGAAGGCCGACCGCGCGCCCGGGGAGGTGCCCTACTTCTCGCAGCGGACCGGCCCGTCGGTGTTCGACGCTGCGGGGACGACCCTCCCGGCCCCCTACGGCACGTTCAACGTGGAGAACCGCACCGCGATGGGCGGCTGGCTCGCGTCCGCCGTCGACTACGTGCGCTTCACCCGGATCCACGACGGCGGGACGAGCGTGCTGAACTCCTCCTCGATCGACTCGATCTTCGCCAAGCCGGAGACGGGCCTGAACTCGGGCGGGTCCTACTACGGCTTCGGCTGGTACGTGCGCGACGTGACGGGCGGCCGGAACACCTGGCACTCCGGCGCGCTCGACGGAACCAGCACGATCGTGACGCGCCGCTACGACGGCGTGACCTGGGCGCTGCTGTTCGACCAGCGCGACGACCCCTCCGGGCTCACCTACGAGTACGACGACTTCAGCGCCCCGCTGCACAAGGTCGCGAACGCGGTGACGACCTGGCCGTCCACGGACCTGTTCGGCACGTACTTCTGACCCGTCCGCGGAGCTAGACCCGGGACGCGGCGGCGGCCGCGGGCGTGGCGCCCGCCGAGACCTCCAGCACGCCCGTCTCGGTGACCAGCGCGGTCACGAGGCGGGCGGGCGTCACGTCGAACGCGGGGTTGTACGCGCCCACCCCCTCCGGGGCGGTCCGCGCGCCGCCCCAGGCCAGGACCTCCCCCGGCGTCGCGCTCCTCGATCGGCACGCCCGCGCCGTCGGGGAGCGCGAGGTCGACCGTGCTCCACGGCGCGGCGACCACCAGCGGGATCCCGGCCTCCCGGCAGGCCAGCGCCACGCCGACCGAGCCGATCTTGTTGGCGGTGTCGCCGTTGGCGGCGATCCGGTCGGCGCCGATGACCGCGACGTCCACCAGCCCGCGCAGGACGGTGCTCGGCGCGGCCCCGTCCGCCTGCACCACGCAAGGGATCCCGGCCTGGTCGAGCTCCCACGCGGTGAGCCGCGCGCCCTGCAGCAGGGGGCGGGTCTCGTCCGCGTAGACGATCTCGACGCGTCCCCGGCCGTGCAGTTCCCGGACGACGCCGAGGGCCGTCCCCCAGCCGGCGGTGGCGAGCGAGCCGGCGTTGCAGTGCGTCAGCACGCGCAGGGGCCGGTCCCCCGCCCGGGCGAGGATCCAGTCGGCGCCGAAGGCCCCGATGGCCCGGTTGCCGCGCACGTCCTCGTCGAGCAGGGCCTGGGCCTCGGCCGCCACCGCGTCGGCGCCCCGCGCGACGAACGGCAGGACCCGGTCCACCCCGGCGGCCAGGTTCACCGCCGTGGGGCGGGCCTCCCGGACCCGGGCGATCGCGGCGTCGCGCCCGGCGGCGTCCCAGCCCTCGCGCTCGGCCTGGCGCACCGCGACGGCGACGCCGAACGCACCCGCCACGCCCAGCGCGGGGGCGCCCCGCACCACCAGCCGCCGGATCGCGTCGACGAGCGCGTCGACGTCGCGGACCGCGAGGAACTCCACCCGGTGGGGCAGGACGGTCTGGTCCAGCAGGCGCAGGGCGTCGCCCGTCCATTCGATGGTCGGCACATCGGTCGTCATATCTCCATCATGCCCAAAAATGCCGTGAAGCCCGGCCCTATCGGGCTTTCGGACGTGCCCGGCCCCCCGGCGTGACCTGCGACAACTTGACACGGGTCGAACTCATGTTCGAGATTTGTGCGGGAGGATGCGAGAGGAGGGCGAGCGTGCCGGAGACGGCCCTGCGGGATCTTGCGGCGGCGCTGGAGGACACCGGCCCGGCGGCGCTCACGGGCGCCGGACCGGGGACCGTGCCGGTGCTGCCCGCCCTGCGGACCGTGGTCCCCGGCGGCGGGCTGCGCCCCGGCTCGGTCGTCGGCCTGGACGGCCCCGGCGCCGCCTCCCTCGGCCTCGCCCTCGCCGCGGGCGTGTCCCGGCACGGCGGCGAGGACGGCGCCGGCGGCTGGTGCGCGGTCGTCGGCCTGCCGGGGTTCGGCGTGGCCGCCGCGGCGGGCATGGGCGCCGCGCCCGAGCGGCTGCTGCTCGTCGACGAGCCCGGCGACCGCTGGCCGGACGTGGTCGCCGCCCTGGCCGAGGCCGTCGAGCTGGTCCTGCTGTGCCCGCCGGAGCGTCCCGGCGCCGCCGCGGTCCGCCGGCTGTCGGCGCTGGCCCGCAAGCACGGCTGCGTCCTCACGCTGACCGGCGCTTTCGCCCGCGACTGGCCCGGCACCCGGCTCCGCCTCCGCGTGGAGGACCCGGTCTGGGAGGGGCTCGCCGGCGGGCACGGCAGGCTCACCGGCCGCCGCGTCCAGGTCGTCGCCGAGGGGCGCGACGCCCCCGGCGCCGGCCGCCGCGCGAGCCTGTGGCTCCCCGCGCCCGACGGCACCGTCCGGCCGGTGGAGACCGCGCGGCCGCCGCTGGAGCTCGTGCCCGGTGCCGTGGCGGCGGGCGCGCCCGTCCATCCGCGGCCGTCGGGCCCGCCGCCGCTCGTGCGGGTGCCGGCCGAGGAGGGGATCGCGTGACCAGGGTCCTGGCGGCGTGGTGCCCCGACTGGCCGGTCACCGCGGTCGGCATCGACGCGGCGGCCCCGGGCGCGGTGGTCGTGCGGGGACAGGTGGCGGCCTGCTCGGCGGCGGCCCGGGCCGAGGGTGTGCGGCGCGGGCAGCGGATCCGCGACGCCCAGCGGCGGTGCCCGGAACTGGTGGTGCGCGAGCGCGACACCGACGCGGAGGGACGCCGCTTCGAGGCGGTGGCGCAGGCGGTCGCGGAGCTGACGCCGCGCGTGGAGGTGGTGCGGCCGGGCCTGTGCGCCATCCCGGCGCGCGGCCCGGCCCGGTTCTTCGGGGGGGAGGTGGC
>NZ_JBEZJP010000198.1:0-13644 GCF_040653175.1 Actinomadura sp. NPDC048032 | reverse complement strand
CGTGTTCGCCCACGAGCTCAGCCCGGCCGCGTGACATGACCCGCTACCTGCTTCGACGCCTGGCACAGGCCGCGTTCGTCGTCGCCGGTGTCGTGGTGCTCACCTTCGTGGTGATGCGGCTGGTCCCCGGGGACCCGGCGGTGACCTACGCCGGGCCCCGGGCCTCCGCCGCCGAGCTCGCCCGGACCCGCGCGGAACTCGGCCTGGACGACACACTGCCCGTCCAGCTCTGGGACTACCTCACCTCGCTGATCCAGGGCGACTGGGGAATCAGCCTGCACACCCGCCAGGACGTGCTCGGCGACATCTCCACCGCCTTCCCCGCCTCGCTGGAACTGGTCGGCACCGGGGTCATCATCGCGGTCCTGGTGGGCATCCCGCTCGGGGTGCTCGCCGCCCGGTTCCGGGGCCGGCCGGCCGACGGGTCCATCCGGATCACCTCGATGGCGGGCGTGTCGGTGCCGGTCTTCCTGCTGGCGCTCTTCGCGCAGAACGTCTTCGCCACCAAGCTGGGCTGGCTCCCCGTCGCCGGCGAGTACGACCCCAGGCTGGACGGCACCAGCCCGCTGCACCTGTACACCAACATCACGGCGGTGGACGCGCTGATCACCGGGAACTGGCCGATCCTCGGCAGCACGCTGGCGCACCTGGTGCTGCCCGCGGCCGCGATCGCGGCCTACCCGACCGGCGTGGTCGCCCAGATGACGCGCGCCGCGCTCATCGAGGAGTCCACGCAGAACCACGCGCGGCTGGAACGGGCCCTCGGTTTCACCCGGTGGCAGGTGCTGACGCGGTTCTCGCTGCGTCCGGCGCTCAGCCCGGTGCTGGCCCTGCTGGCGCTGGTGTTCGCCTTCTCGCTGGTGAACGCCTTCCTGGTCGAGGCCATCTTCAACTGGCCGGGGCTCGGCCGGTACGC
The DNA here is from genome assembly GCF_040653175.1 of Actinomadura sp. NPDC048032. Lineage (NCBI taxonomy): Bacteria > Bacillati > Actinomycetota > Actinomycetes > Streptosporangiales > Thermomonosporaceae > Actinomadura > Actinomadura sp. NPDC048032. Next base: position 12,728 of record NZ_JBEZJP010000198.1, on the reverse strand, counting down.
CGCCGACTCGATCCGCTCGTCCGACGCCCCCGCCATCGCGGGCGTCACCATCGCGATCGCGTTCACCTACGTCGTCGTCAACCTGCTGGTGGACCTCGCGCAGGCCGCCATCGACCCGCGGGTGAGGATCAGATGACCGCTCTCGACACCGCCCCCGCCGCGCCCCTGCGGGACCGGCCCGTGCACCGGGTGCTGCGGGCGGCCCGCACCGACCGGCTGGCCGCCGTCGGCGCCGTGGTCCTCGCGCTGATCGTCCTCGCGGCGCTCGCGGCCCCGCTGCTGGCGCCCTACCCGGGCGACGGCACCGACGCGACCCATCCGGCCGAGGCGCTGCGGGCGCCCGGCGCCGAGCACTGGTTCGGGACGGACGGGGTCGGCCGCGACATGCTCACCCGGGTGCTCTACGGGGCGCGCACCTCGCTGACGATCGCCGTCTCCGTCCTCGCGCTGTCCGCCGTGATCGGCGTGCTGCTCGGCGTCGTCGCCGGCTACGCGGGCGGGATCGTCCGGGACGTGATCATGCGGATCACCGACGTGTTCCTGGCCTTCCCGGCGCTGCTGCTGTCGGTGGCGCTGGCGCTCGTGCTGCACCCGGGGACGCAGGGGGCGATCATCGCCATCACCGCCTCCTGGTGGCCCTGGTACGCCCGGATGAGCGCGGTCGCCGCGACCTCCATCAGGTCGCGCGGCTTCATCGACGCGGCCCGCTGCCTCGGCGGGTCCCGGACGCGGATCGTGCTGCGGCACGTCCTGCCCAACTCACTGACCCCCGTCCTGGTCCAGTTGTCCCTGGACGCGGGCGGGGTCATCCTCACCGCCGCGGCGCTGTCCTTCCTCGGCCTCGGGCCGCAGGAGCCCACCGCGGAATGGGGGCTGATGGTCCAGCAGGGGCAGAGCCTGTTCACCACCAACTGGTGGGTGGTCGCCTTCCCCGGTCTGGCCATCGTGGTCACGGCGTTCTGCTTCAACGTGCTCGGCGAGGGCATGCGAGCCGCCCTCGACCCCCGGCGGGAGGTCACCCGATGAAACCGGTGCTCACTGCGGAGAACCTGCGGGTGCGGGCCGGCGACCTGCTGCTGGCCTCGCTCGACGAGCTGAGCGTCGGCCCCGGCGAGTGCGCCGCGATCGTCGGCGAGAGCGGATCGGGCAAGACGACCGCGCTGAACGCGATGCTCGGGCTGACCGACGGGCTGCGGGTCAGCGGGAAGATCGTCGTCAACGGCACCGACGTCGTGACGGCGGACGAGCGCACGCTGTCGAAGATGCGCGGCTCGGTGATCGCCCTGGTCAGCCAGAGCCCGCAGGCGTCCCTCAACCCCACGATGCGGCTCGGGGCACTGCTCAAGAGGGTGCTCGCCCGGCACGGCCTGCGCGGCGCCGAGGCCCGCGAGCGGACCGAGGAGGCGCTGCGCAGCGTCCTGCTCGACCCGGGGCTGCTGCGCCGCTACCCGCACCAGGTCTCCGGCGGCCAGGCGCAGCGCTTCGCCATCGCGATGGCCGTGGCCCTGCGCGCCGACGTCATCCTCGCCGACGAGCCCACCAGCGCACTGGACGTCACCGTGCAGGCCGCCGTCCTGGACCTGCTGGCCCGGTTGCGCGACGAGCACGGCATCGCCCTGGTCTTCGTCTCGCACGACCTGGCCGTCGTGTCCGGCATCGCCGACCACGTCGTCGTCATGCGGCAGGGCCACGTGGTCGAGGCGGGACCGGCCTCCGACGTCCTGCACAGCCCCTCCGCCGCCTACACCCGGGAACTGCTCGACGCAGTCCCCGCGATCGGGGAGTGACCATGCTCAGCGCGGACGACCTCACGGTCAGCTACGACCGGACCCCGGTGGTCCGCGGCGTCTCCCTCACGGTGCCGGAGGGCTCCGGCGGGGTCGCCGTCATCGGGGAGAGCGGATCCGGCAAGACCACCATCGCGCGGGCGCTGCTCGGTCTGGTCAAGCCCGAGCAGGGCCGGGTGCTGTTCCGCGACCGCGACATCGCCCGGCTCGACCGGGCGGGGCGGGCGCTCTACCGGTCCGAGGTCCAGCCGGTGTTCCAGGACGGCAGCGAGGCCCTCGACCCCCGGATGCGCATCGGCGCCTCGATCTCCGAGGCGCTGCGGATCCGGCGGCGCCGCGCCGGCGGCGAGCCCGCGGGGAAGGACGGGGACCTCCCGTCGGTGACGGAGCTGCTCACCGACGTCGGCCTCGATCCTTCCCTCGCCGGGCGCCGGCCCCACCAGCTGTCCGGCGGGCAGCGGCAGCGCGTGGTCATCGCGCGGGCGCTCGCGGTCGACCCGCGGCTGCTCGTCCTGGACGAGCCGACCAGCGCCCTCGACGTCACCGTGCAGGCCCACGTGCTGGACCTGCTGGCGGGGCTGCGGGACGAGCACGGGCTGAGCTACCTGCTGATCACCCACAACCTGGCCATCGTCGACCGGCTCTGCGACACCGTGCACGTCCTGTTCGCCGGGCGGATCGTGGAGTCCGGCCCCATCGGCACGGTGCTCGGCACCCCGGCCCATCCCTACACCGCCGCGCTGCGCGACGCGGTCCCCCGGCTGGGCGCGACGCACCGGGCCGCCGGCGCCTCGGACGCGCTGGCCGCCGCCGAGGGCTGCCCGTTCCGGCACCGCTGCCCGATCGCGGTCGACCGGTGCGCCACCGAGGACCCGCGTCTGCTGCCGCTCACCGACGGGCACAGCGTCGCCTGCCACGAGGCCGTCCCGGCCAAGACCGACGAACCCCGGACCGGCGCCGACGTGTGAAAGAAAAGGGACGGCGGGAGGACTGGTCCTCCCGCCGTCGGGTCGGAAGCGCGGCGCTGGCCGGCGTCGCGCTGGATGGACTTCACGGTTCGGGGGCGCGGGTTGGCCGGCCCGGCCCCGAACCGTGTTCAGAATGCGGAGAAGGCAGTCTCCGCACCCCTGCTCCGCTTGTCGGGCGGTAGGCGTCCCCCTGTCAGGGGGACGCGTCTGCCGTCGGCTAGGACGACGGCGTGGTGGGAGCCTTCTCCCGAGCGAGACGGACCTCCTCCTCGGCCGTCCTGACCGCTGCCTCGGCGGCGTCCCGCTGAGCCGCGGCGGTCTCCGCGTGGGTCGCGGCCCTCTCCGCCTCGGTCCGGGTCTTCGCCGCCGCGGTCTGCGCCCTCTTCGCGTCGGCGCGAGCCTTCACGAGCCGGGCTTCGGCGACCCTGCGCTCGGCCTGGAGGACGGCCTGCTCGCAGGCCCCGTACTCCTGGGTCAGCCTTTCCAGCGTCTCCAGGATCTTGCCGCGCTCCTCCAGAGCGTGCTGCAGGACGGCCTCGGGGGTGGCCGACGACAGCTCGATGAGCGGTGCGTGGGTCCGGTCCCTGAGGCTGAAGCTCATCTGGGCGACCGCTGCCGCGGCCACCGTGATGACGACGACCCCGGCCCACTGGATCGGGATCAGCCGCGTGTCGAGGAAGGCCAGCCCGACGAGGGTGGCGATCAGCGGACTCGCGGTCAGGAACACCGAGTACACGGCGTCGCCCGCGAGTTCCCTCGCCGGCATCTGGATGATGCGGGGCAGGGTGTTGTTCAGCAGCCCCACCAGCATCGCCCAGAGGACGAGCTGCCAGTTCAGGAAGGTGAGGCCCCCGGTGAGCATGACGATGCCGCCGGCGAGCACGCCGACGGACAGCGTCGACCAGGCGATCACCTTCTCCGTGTAGTACCGGCCCGCGCCCTTGATGAGGCGGTCGGTGACGGGGAGGTACAGGGTCCGCAGGCCGCCCGCGCCGAGGGCGCAGATCACGCCGAGCAGGTAGCCGCTTCCGGGAGCCGGCCCGTCCTGCTGGACGAGCAGGACCACGCCGACCGCGGCCGCCGCCGCGAAGAGCGTGAGGAGGGCGGCGCGTCCCCTGCTCCCGCTCCTGAACCCCGCGATGACGGGGATGAGAAGCGGGACGGTGTAGTAGATCCCTCCGGTGACGCTGAAGGGGATGAACAGCAGGGCCGAGAACAGCAGCGCCTTGTCGCCGCCGATCACCCCGAACGTCATCAGGGACAGGATCCGCCGCGACCGCGCCGGCATCTCGGTGGCCGGCCGGTCGTCTCCGCCCTTCCCCGAGATCTTCCAGAAGAAGACGCGGAGCAGGAGCAGCAGACCGCCGAAGGTCGCCTCCAGCGCCGTCGCCTGGTGCATCTGCAGACCGTTCGCGCCGATCAGCCGCTCGTCGAGGAGCGCCTTGCCGGACGCCGAGCTGAGCCGGTCCGCGCCTCCGAGCGCCACCCCGAGCCAGGGGTACCGCCTGCTTTCAGATTTCTTGTTTGTCATTTCCGGGAACTCCTCGTGTGAGGCGCACACAAAGAGAACCGGTCGTGACCCGGCTCCCTTTGTCGCACCGAAGAACGGATACGACTCCGTAGAGCCAGGTCGTGTTCAACGATCTTCGGACATGCCGACTCAGCTGCGGAGACCTGGAGGTTGACGCGGGGTGAACAGGCTCTTACGAAACGCTCGTGACGCCATTTCCGGCGTTAGGCTGCAATGGCGCGGGCCCTCCTTCGAAAGCGGCGGCGTCGTGAACCGCCGCCGAGGGCGCGCAGAAACGGCGGGAGGCCCTCCGGAAGAACTCCCCGGAGGCTCCCGCCGTTTTTCTCGAGCACAGGGGCGAGGGCCACGGCCGAACGGCGGCGAACCGGCTCCGGAAAAGAAGAACGGCCGGTCTGGGGAGACCGGCCGTTGAGGTTGGTGGCCGTCCGGGGTTTCCCCCGGACGGCCACCGAGAAGCGGAGGGGAGTGGCGCTCCCTCCCGCTCGATGCTGAGGTCGGAGGCGGCCAGCCGCCGACCCTCGCATGAGATTCCGTGCCGCACTCGGCTCGGACACGTACGGTTCGTCGGATTCGACGGAGGGTTGGCCGACCCTCGTCTCATCCGACTGCACCGAGGTGCCCGCCAGGCGGACGCCACAGTTTCGCCGGATGCGAAGGAGGGTGGCCGACCCTCACCTCGCACCCGACTCGCCGTGACGTCTGCCGAGGCCGACGCTGCGGTTCACCGAAGTGCGGAGGAGGGTTGGCCGACCCTCGCTCCACACTCGGCTGACCGCGGCGTCTGCCGAGGCCGACACCACGTTTCGCCGAATGCGAGAGAGGGTTGGCCGGCCCTCACCTCGCATCCGCTTCCACGCGGTGCCGGTTCAGGCCGGAAATCTCGGGCGGCGGCTCTACTCGGCGCTCAGAGCGCCGATCGAGTCGCCGTAGGCCACCCGCTCGATCCGGTAGTTCCCGTCGGGGTCGGCCTGCACGGCCTCGCCTCCCAGGAACCGGAACTCACGGCCGTCGCACCTGACGACGCCGCTGTCGACCCGGCCGCCCGTGAAGCTCCCGTCGTTGCCGACGGAGGCCTCCTGGACGCCCTTGGTCTCGATCACGACGCCGTCGCTCTCGACGGTGAGCCCGCCGGCGCGCTGGAAACGGATCCCGTCCCGCGTGCCGACCAGGCCCGTGACCTCGCTGTACTTGACCGACTTGGCGCCGTTGGCCGCGGGGGGCTGGGCCTCCGCGTTCCTGGCGTCGAGCTCGGCCTGGAGCCGCTGGCGCTCGGCGTCGGCCGCGCGCAGATTGGCCTCCGTCTCACGCACCTTGGTGTCCGCCTCCTGGTACAGGCGGGTCGCCTCGGCGCACCTGTCGTTCGCCTGCCCGGCCTCGGTGATCAGCCCGGTGATCCGGGTGTTCGCCTCGGTGAGCTGGCCCCACACGTACGCCAGTTCGGTGTCCTTCTGGTCGAGCTTGGCGTGGACGGCGACGTCGATCCCCGCCGCGAGGGCGGCTCCGAAGACCATCCACATGCCGACCCACTGCCCGCCGTCGAGCGACGGGGTGCTGGCCCAGCCGATGAAGGACAGCAGGAGCGCCGCGAAGGCACCCGCGATGGGGGCCGTCGAGGAGAGCATCGCCTGCTCGGTCTCCTGCAGGTGGTTCCGGGCCCAGTTCATGAGCAGGACCGGGAGGAACATCACGCAGAGCGGGATCAGCGCGTAGAGCGCCGGCACCGGCAGCAGCGCACCCGCGAACTTGTCCGGGGTGGGGAAGCTGTGGTTCAGCAGCGCCCACGGAACGATGAGGCCGAGCGTGATGCAGTTCGCGAGCGTCATGCCGACGTCCCGGTACCGCTGGCTCAGCTCCTTGTTCACCTTGTCGTCCTCGAACGCCTCGGTGCCGAAGGCCGTCAGCGCCTTCTGGACCATGAACATGTGCAGACCGACGACGCCGGCCCACACGAGCCCGCGGGTCTCGATGTTCCCGCCGTTGCTGAACAGCGCGACCGCGAAGACGATCGAACCGAACAGCATGAACCGCAGGACCACCTGGTTCCACCGGCGGGGCTGCCAGACCACGAAGGTCAGGACGCCCGCCAGCAGCGTGCCCAGCGTCTGGACGGCGGTCCGGGGGCCGGTGCCGATGATGCTGTCGGCCTCGGCGATCCCGATGTTGATGCCCAGGCTGGTCAGCCCGATGACACCGACGAAGACCCACCTGAGCGCCGCCGCGTCGACGGTGAACCCGCCCCTGCGCAGCGTCTTGAAGATCGTCGTCTCCTCCTGCCCGAAGGTGCCCATGCTGAACATGGAGCGCCCGTAGCGCCGGTACGCGAAGCTCGTGTAGCCGAAGAGGAGGGGCGTCCCGCCGAGGACGATGAGGGTGGCCGCCGCCAACGGGACGGAACCCGTGGTGAGCGCGCCTCCCACGCCCTGGAGGAACATGGCGATGAGCAGCGCCGTCGCCGCCCGCCTCCGGAGGGGGCTGGGACCGTGGCCGGTTCCAGCCACAGCGATTTTCGTGGACACGATTGGTCCCTTCCTGTGCATTGCGTGCCGCCCGGCGCGAAGCCGGGCGGTTGTTGTGTCTCGCCTGCCCTGAGGGCCTGCGAGCCCGACTGATGAGTCGGCTCTGTTAACCGTCCTGGAGCACGGCACGACGGCAACCCGAACCTCCTCACGACCCGGCGCAGGCACCGTGCCGCCGGGCTTCCGGGGCGTTCGGCGTTCGCGCCGTCGTCCGCCGGACGGGATCCGACTTGCGCCCCGCGCCTGGTCAGGGACGGTCTGAGCTGAGAGCGCCTCTGGTTCGCCAGGGCGGTCTCATCCGAGTGGCGTCGCGGACGCCACAGAACCAAAGAACATGGGAAAGGAGTGTGCCCTGTGCGTAAAAGGGCGCACGAAGCCTCGGAACCCCGAGGCTTCGATAACACCGTCGTAAGGGCGGTGCTGCGGGTGGTTCAGTTCTTCCTGGGCCTCACCCGCCCGATGCAGGACGCCGACGGCATGGCCTGCTTCACCGTCAGGACGGCGGCGGGGCGGATCGCGCTGAACGAGATCCTGCGGAACATCCGGCGGACCATCCTGCTGGTGGACCTCGACGGATCCTTCTGGGACCCGGTGAGGTGGCCGAGGACGCCGCTCGTCCTCTGCCAGATCCCCCGGCTGTTCTCCCGTCTCGGGAGGAGCCGGCTGTTCATGATGGCCTACCTGACGGGGCGGGCGTCGGAGCAGCTCCGGTCCTTCGGGATGCTCGTCCGGGGCGTCGTTGCCTGGTGCCAGTTCGGCGCCGAAAGGTGGCAGGCCGGCCGGCAGGTCGACCTGGTTCCGGTTCCGCCCGGCCTCGCGACGGCGATCTCGGCGCTGGACGGCACGACGTACAGCGTTGAGCGCAAGACCCACGCGGTCGCCGTTCACTGGACGGCCGCCGACGACGACGTGGCGGTCGGGCAGCTGCTCGCCCGCCAGCAGTCCCTGGCCGAGGAGCACCGTCTGGCGTACCACCCGGGCAACCTGGTGGTCGAGCTCAGCCCCCTGGGCATGAGCAAGAAGGTGTCGGCCGCCTGCTTCGCCCGGCAGTTCCTGCCGGCCGAGGTGATCGAGGGGTTCGTCCGGGGCTTCGACCCGGTCGAGCAGGAGGTCTACGAGCAGATCTGGGCGTCCCTGGAGGCGTCCGGTTCCGAGCTCGTGCCCTCCCTGCAGAGCCCCTACTTCATCTTCGTGGGAGACAGCGCGCCCGACCTGGGCGTCTTCCTCCTGTTCGACTACCTGCGAGGGCTGGGCATCCCCGTCCTCAAGGTGGCCGTGAAGGGCCACAAGCCCCTCGAAGACCTGGCCGACATCGTCGTGGACGGGCCGGCCGGCGCACTCCAGTTCGTCCGCGAGCTGGAGCTCCACACCGCGCCCTGGTGGCTGCGGTTCCTGCGGCGTAGCCTCGGCCACGCCGCCGTCGATTCGGTCCCCGCCTAGGCGGGGACCAGGCCCCCGGACGCGATGTCCGGGGGTCACTCGTTTGCCGCTTCGCCCCGGCTTCGTACGGTCTTGGACGAACCCTTGTGTTCGCTCGGCGCGGTCGTCCGGCACCTCCCCTTCGTGCGGACGGCCTCTTCTGACGGGGGTAGGCGATGCGCGATCTGATGGCCGGGGGGAATCTGGCGCTGCCCGGCGGTGCGATCTCGATCGAGGTTCCGGGGCCGTTCGACCTGTCCGCGCTGATCACCGGCGACGACCGGAAGGTGAGCGGCGACAACGACTTCGTCTTCTACAACCAGCCCTCCGCTCCGGGCGCCCGCCTGGGGGCCGGAGCCGTCATGGTGGATCCGGCGCGGCTGCGGGCCGGGGCCAGCCGGGTCACGGTGGTCATCAGCGCGGCCGATCCCGGGACTCCGCTGAGCCGCCTGCCCGCCCCCGCGCTGCGGGCCGTCGGGAGCAACGGCGCGGTGGTGGCCCGGTTCAGCCCGCCGCGCCCGGCGACGGAGACCGTCCTGCTGCTCGTGGAGATCTACCGGCGCGGGGACCAGTGGAAGCTGCGCGCCATCGGCCAGGGGTACGCCGACGGCCTGGCCGGGCTCGCCCGCGACTTCGGCGTCGACGTCACCGACGACGGCTCCCAGGCTCCTCCCCCGCCACCGGTCATGCCTCCCCCGCCACCGGTCGCGCCGCCTCCGCCTCCGGTCGCGCCGCCTCCGCCGCCGGCCGTCTCCCGCCGCCCCGCCCTGCCGCCGGTCTCCGTCGGGCATCTGGACGCCTTCGCCCGCGAGGTCAACTTCCGGCGCGGCCGGAGCGGGCTGCCGCCCGTCACGCTGGACGGACGGCTCACCGCGGCCGCGCAGGCGCACGCCGCCGTGATGGCCGCGCAGCGCCGGCTCGACGCCGACGGACCGGACGGCATGTCGGTCTTCGACCAGGTCACCCAGCACGGCTACGTCTATCTGACCATCGACGAGCAGTTCGTGTCCGGTCCGCGCTCGCTGGAGGAGTTCACGCAGTACCACCTGGACGGCGGACGGCCGGTGGACGCCCTGCGCAACGGGGAGCTCTGCGACGTCGGCATAGGCCAGGCCGCCGGAAGGGGCCGCGACCGCGACCTCTACTGGACGATCCTGTGGGCGACGCCGTTCTCTCCGGCCGGCCGGTCGCGCTTCGCCGCCGAGGTCGTCTCCCTCACCAACGCCCACCGCGCCTCCCACGGCCTACGGCCGCTCGCCGACGACCCGCGGCTGACCGCGGCCGCCCAGGCGTACAGCGAGGACATGGCCGTCCGCCGCTTCTACTCCCACACCTCCCCGGAGGGGACGCAGCCCTGGGACCGCGCCCGCGCGGCGGGCTCCACGCACCTCGGCATCGGCGAGAACATCGCGTGCGGCCAGCGCTCCCCCGCCGAAGTCGTCCAGGGCTGGATGGACAGTCCCGGGCACCGCGCCAACATCCTCAAGCCCGACTTCACCCATATCGGGGTCGGCTTCCAAGGGGGCGGAACGGCGGGCACCTACTGGACGCAGCTCTTCGGTTCCGTCTAGGCGCTTCCCGCCTCGCGTCTCCGTCCCGCTGACTGCTCCGACGGCGTTGCCGGACGCGTCGAGCACGACACGGTCATCTTTGCCCGGTCCTCGGACCGGGCCGTCCGCACGAAGCGTGCGGGCGAGCGACGACAAAGAAGAAGGAGGGATGACCTATGTCATTCCCGCTCAGACGCTACATCGTGGAGGCCCCGGAGGGGCCGGAGCAGGTGCTCAGGAAGTTCGCGATGGAGGCGGGTGAGACCCACGCCGGCCTGCGGCGCGAGGTCGGCGGGCCGGGCCGGCCGCTGACGGGCGCCTCGTCGGAGGCGTGCCGCCGGTTCGAGACCCTGATAGACGGGCTCGGCTTGCTCGGCGTCTTCCCCCAGCCCGAGGCGGTCGTCCGCACCGCGACCGGTCCGGACCATCTCGCCCACGCGGGATATCGCAGCGGCGGGGACGACGTGAAGCACTGGTGGATCGGCGGCGACCTCGACCACGCGTTGAAGACCGCACCCAAGGTCATCACGCTCCTGGTGGGCGCCGGCAGCCTGCGCGGCCGGCGGCGTCCGGTGGCGCGGATGTCGACGTCCGGGGTCCCGCTGGAGTCACTGGCCTCCGGGTGGTTCCTGGCGTTGATGGACGACCGCGTGGATTCCATCGTCTTCGAGCCCGGAGGCACTCTCCTGGGGACGTGGGAAGCGCTCTGGCTCTTCGCCGGGAGTGTCGCGAAGCTGGTTCACACCCTGCCCGACGGGATCGAGGTGCGAGTCCTGTTTCGCGTTCCCGCCGAGGAGGACTGGCTACCGCTGCTCCCCGCCCTGGTCCAGGACCGCGTCCTGCCCGAACTGTGCGAAAGCTGGTTCCGGAGGACGAGGCGAAACCGCCATCTCCTGCAGGAACGGTTCACCCGAATCCTCGGAGAGATGCTGGGCGAGCACCAGGGCCGGGTGCGGGTGGCCGCCTACGACGCGCTTCACGACATCGGGCACCGGCTCCAATCGGCCGTCGCCCGGGGCGAGAGGCCGTCGGAACTCGGCCTTCGCGGCGAGTTGTCCAAGACGGAAGGACTCTGGAAGTTCGTCCTGGACCCGGACATCCAGCAGGCGGTCTGGAGCGGACTCGACGCCGAGCGGCGGTTCGCTCCAGAGGATCTGCCCGATCTGAACGGCCACACCGGACTCGTCAACGCGGCCGACGTCGTCAACCTGCTGACCTATGGCAGGGACGGCCTGGCCATCGTGGTCGACGAGGCGAGCGCCGCGCGCAGCACGATCGGCCTGGCCGACCGCTTCGCGCGGCTCCACCCGGACGGGGCGGCACGGATGATGGCGATCGGACCGCTGGGCGAGATCCTCGGCGAGACGCCGGAGCCGTGCGGTCCCTTCAGCCTGTTCCGGGGGAAGGCCGGCCACATGGTCGTCCGCGACCCCGGCGGGCCCTCGAAGGGCGAACGGGTGCCGACCGGCGACCTGTTCGAAGAGCTCTACTTCGTGCGATGACCGCATCGGAGTGAGCCCGACCCGGTGCCCCGGTGGGGCGGCTGCAAGCCGTCCCCACCGGGGCACTTCCGTGTGCCGGGCGGAGAGGAGCCATCCTCCCCGCCGGTCTTCGCTTCTCCGGCCCGCCTGCCGGAGTTGCCGCTGATGACGGCCTCGACACGGTCGTCAGTGCGTGGCTCGGCCACGCCGTTCCGAAAAGGCTCGGGACGTGCCACCGGTTCTCACGACCGGGTGCGCGTCCGGGCCTTCCAGGTCAGGACGCGCATCGGGTTCACGGAACCACGAACGCGCCCCGGCTCGGTCCGGGACGCACACAAAGGAGAGATGGCCAATGGCCGGTTTCATCGGCCGCCTCGGCAGGACGCCGGGAGCGGGGCTCGTGATCACCTTGATCGTGTTCTACGCCCTCATCGGCGGGGACGCGGTCAACGGCCTCGTCATCGACGAGGCATCGCCCCTGGTGGCAGCCGTCATGGCGGGCGTCTTCGGCACCATCCCCCTCGTCCTCCTCGCGGAGCGCTCCGCGCTCATCCGGCGGGGCAGGCGGCGGCTGCTGCGGGAACTCAACGCGGGAACGCTGATCAACCGCATGGCGGTCAGCAACACCTTCGTGATCCCGCTCACGCTGCTGTCCCTCCAGCGGCTGGAGGCGCTGGGGACCGTCGTCGCGCTCATGTGGACCGGTCCGCTGGCGGTGGCGATCTGGAAGATGGTGACCGACAGCCCCCGCAGGCTCTCGGGTCTGCTGTGGCTCCCCCTGGCGACGCCCGGGATGCTGCTCGTGACCCGTCCCTGGGAGGGGCACGCCGACCTCCTGGGTGTGCTGTTCGCACTCGGGGCCGCGGCGTGCTACGGCAACTTCCTCCTCACCTACGACCGGCTGGGGGAGGCGCTCGGCGACCGCGTCAACGTCGCGATCGCCGAGTCCATGATGCGGTCGACGGCCGCGCTGGCAGCGCTGTCGGCGATCGTGATCACCGCGTCCGCCGCGCTCGGCCGGACGGTTCCGGGCATCACGCCCGGCCCCGACTGGTTCAGCTGGCGGGTGGTCGGCCTCACCTTCCTGTCCGGGCTGCTGACGGGGTTCGTCGCCCAGGTCGGACAGAACCTGATCTTCGGGCAGCGCCTCATGAAGGCCGCCACGTTCTCGGTTCTGACCGCCCTGGAGCCGACGGTGGCCCTGACGCTGGACTGGGTGGTGCTCGGGCACTCCCCGACCCGCCTGGACGTGATCGGCGCCATCCTCGTCACCACGGCGGGGGCGGGCTGCTTCTACCAGCTCGAGGTCGGCGGCAAGCCGCTGGCCCCGCTGGTCACCTGGTCGCGACGTCGAGCGACCGCCGTGATGGCGGTCCTGCGGCGCCGTGACCGCGGCGGGAAGGGCGACCTCTCCGCCTGAAGTGGGCAGGCGGCCGTCTGACGGCCGCCTGCCACCCCCTGAGGCGGGAACGGAGC
>NZ_JBEZJP010000197.1:0-13671 GCF_040653175.1 Actinomadura sp. NPDC048032 | reverse complement strand
GAAGAAGGCTAGCAGTGTTCATTGTGTTTTTTGAGGTCGGGGCCCTGGGGGCCCCGACCTCAAAAAACACGTGCGATCGCTGCATCGCTCCGGCTCGCCTTGCGGCTCGCTGCGCGATCAGGTTCTCGCAAGCTCGAACCTGCCTTCGGACGCGATCGCGAGTGTTGAGGTCGTCGCCGGCTGAGGTGGCGGCTTAGGTCGTCTCGTTAGACGGTTGCTGCTGGTGCTTCCGTTTCGGTGTCCCTCTGTGCGGGTCGTCTCGACCGTTGCGCTTCTTGGTGACGGGAGCGCGGTGGGCGGTGGTCGTCAGCTTGGGGGTGGGGTGGCGGGGGGCGACAAGGACTTCACGCAGGTCTGCAGGGCGGCCCTGATCTTCTTCAGCTCGTCGGGGGCGGGGGACCTCGTGGGGTTGGGGGTGGGCATCTGGACGCCCTGGGCGTGCATGCAGTCGTTGAAGGCCTTGACCGCCTTCGACTGGGCCGGGGGGAGGGGCGTCGTCTCGGCGCCCGTGCCGGGGGCGGAGGGGGCCTGCGTCCTGGCGGTCGGGGCGGGGGAGGACGACGCGCCCGCCGTCGTGCCGCCGTCGTCGTTGCCGCCGCAGCCGGCCAGGGCCAGCGTCAGGGCCAGGACCGCTACATGACCGCGCTTCAAGGGGGGAACCTCCGTGGCCGGGGTGGGCCGCCCATGATGGGCGGTCGGCCCTGCTCGCGGATACGCGCTCTCGTGCCAATGATGCGCGGCCGGGTTAGCACCGTGCATCAAAGTGGCCTCCGGCACGGACCGCTTCTTCGTTCGCCTCAACCGGATCGCGGGCCGTAACGTACTCTGAACTGGTTGTCGGAGATCACCCCCGGGTGCGCGGGGTGGACGGACCCGGAGGGCACGCCGCATGGTCTACTACCTGGCTGGAGCGTTGATCCTCTTCTTCGGCCTGCTGGTCTCCATCGCGCTGCACGAGCTCGGGCACTTCTCCTTCGCCAAGCTGTTCGGGGTGCGGACCACGCAGTTCATGGTCGGGTTCGGGCCCACCATGTGGTCGAGGCACAAGGGCGAGACGGAGTACGGGGTCAAGTGGATCCCGCTCGGCGGCTACATCCGCATGATCGGCATGCTGCCGCCGCGCAAGGGCGACGCGCCCGGGCAGGTGCGGCGGATCAGCACCGGGCCGTGGCAGGGGCTGATCGAGTCCGCGCGCGGGGCCTCGCTGGAGGAGGTCGGGCCCGGCGACGGGGACCGCGTCTTCTACGCCAAGAAGTGGTGGCAGAAGCTGCTCATCATGTTCGGCGGGCCCGCGATGAACCTGCTCCTGTCGGTGATGTTCTTCGCGATCCTGCTGATGGGCATCGGCGTCAACCAGCCGCAGCCGGTGATCAAGGAGGTCGCCGAGTGCATGGTGCCGGCCAGCGCCAAGGTCACCGCGTGCCCGGCGGGCGCGACGCCGACGCCCGCGCGGCAGGTCGGGCTCCAGGCCGGCGACCGGATCGTCGCGTTCGACGGCAAGAAGATCGACGACTATCCGCAGCTCCAGCGGCTGATCCGCAAGGACGGCGGCAAGACCGTCCCGATGACCGTCCGGCGGGACGGCAGGGACGTGCGGCTGAACGTCCCGATCACCCGCAACCAGATGTACGACCTCAAGGACGAGGACAAGGTCGTCAACGTCGGGTTCCTCGGCATCACGCCGTCCAGCGGGATCGAGCGGCAGGGGCCGGGCGCGGTCGCGAGCACGATGGGCGACCTGACCGCGCGCACCGTCGGCGCCCTGGTGCGGATGCCGCAGAAGATGGTCGGCGTGTGGAACGCGGCCTTCGGCGGCGAGAAGCGCGACCCGAACGGGCCGATCGGCGTCGTCGGCGTCAGCCGGATCGGCGGCGAGGTCGCCGCGTCCGACGACTTCACCGGCACGCAGAAGGTCTCCTTCTTCGTGATGCTGCTCGGCTCGCTGAACCTCGCGGTCGGGCTGTTCAACCTCATCCCGCTGCTGCCGCTGGACGGCGGGCACATCGCGGGCGCGCTCCTGGAGGCGGTCAAGAAGGCCTTCGCCCGGATCTTCCGCAGGCCCGACCCCGGCTACGTGGACGTGGCCAAGGCGCTGCCGGTGACGTACGTGATGGCCGTCATCCTGATCGTCATGGGCGGCCTGCTGATCTACGCCGACCTGTTCAACCCGATCCGCGTCACGGGGTGACGTCCGGCATCGTGCCGGTCTTCAGGAAGGCGTCCAGCGCGGCCCGGTAGGGGGCGACGTCGAGGCCCTGCTCCGCCAGCCACGCGTCCGACCCGTAGGTGCCCGCGTAGCGCTCGGCGCCGTCGCAGATGAGCGTGACGACGCTGCCGCGCTCCCCGCGGGCCCGCATCTGCGCGATCAGCTCGGCCGCGCCCCACATGTTCGTGCCGGTCGAGCCGCCCACGCTCCGGCCGCTGACCTCGCTCGTCCAGCGCATCGCCGCGATCGACGCCGCGTCCGGCACCCGGATCATCCGGTCGATCACCGTGGGCAGGAACGACGGCTCGACGCGGGGGCGGCCGATGCCCTCGATCCGCGAGCCCGCCGCGGTGCGCTCGGGGTCCCCGTCGGCGAACGAGCCGTGGAACGCCGACCCCTCCGGGTCGACCACCGCGAGCCGCGTCTGGAACATCCGGTAGCGGGCGTACCGGCCGATCGTCGCGGACGTCCCGCCGGTGCCCGCGCCGACCACGATCCAGGACGGCTCGGGGAACCGCTCCAGCCGCATCTGCTCGAAGATCGACTCGGCGATGTTGTTGTTGCCGCGCCAGTCCGTCGCCCGCTCGGCGAAGGTGAACTGGTCCATGAAGTGGCCGCCGCACTCGGCCGCGAGGCGCCGCGACTCCTCGTAGATCGCCGACGGGTCGGCCACCAGGTGGCAGCGGCCGCCGTGGAACTCGATGAGCTGGATCTTCTCCGGGCTGGTGGTGGCCGGCATGACCGCGACGAACGGCAGGCCGAGCAGCCGCGCGAAGTACGCCTCCGACACCGCCGTCGACCCGCTGGACGCCTCGATGATCGTCGTGTCCCGGCGGATCCACCCGTTGGCCAGCCCGTACAGGAACAGCGACCGGGCGAGCCGGTGCTTCAGCGAACCCGTGGGGTGGACGGACTCGTCCTTCAGGTAGAGGTCGATGCCCCACTCGGGGGGCAGCGGGAACACGTGCAGGTGCGTGTCGGCGCTGCGGTTGGCGTCGGCGTCCACGAGCCGGATCGCCTCGGCGATCCATGCCCGGTACCCGGGATCGCAGCGGTCCACGATGCGGCTCATGACGGTTCTCCCCCTGATCGTCGGCAGGGTCACACGATATCGGCGCATGTCACGGTGCATCATTGAGGAGGCGGGGGGCAGATGATCGAGATGTTCGACGAACGCATCGTGGCGACCGGCCGGCTGCCGCTGTTCGGTTTCTTCGTGGCGTTCATGGTCACTTTCGTGCTGACGCGGGTGAACGTGCGGCTGATCCGCGCGGACGTGCGCTGGTGGTTCCGGAACGTGAAGGCCGGCGACGTGCACATCCACCACGTCGTGTTCGGCGTGGTGCTGATGCTGTTGGGCGGGGTGGCGAGCCTCGCCGTCCCGGACGCCTACGTCGGCCTCGACCTCGCGGCGGCGGTGGTGTTCGGGATGGGCTCGGCCCTCGTCCTGGACGAGTTCGCGCTGATCCTGCACCTCAGCGACGTCTACTGGACGGAGAAGGGCCGCGCGTCCGTCGACGCGGTGTTCGTCGCGATGGCGGTGACCGGGCTGCTGCTGCTCGGCATCCGTCCGCTCGGCTACGAGGGCATCGCGCCCGACCACGGCACCGGGCTGATCACCCGGGTCTACGTCGCCTCCCTCGCCGTCAACCTCGTCCTCGCCGTGGTCACGCTGCTGAAGGGCAAGATCTGGACGGGGCTCATCGGGCTGTTCATGCCCGCGCTGCTGATCGTCGGCGCGATCCGGGTGGCGCGGCCCGGCTCGCCCTGGTCGCGCTGGCGCTACGACCCCGGCTCGCGCCGGTACCACCGGGCCGTCCGGCGCGAGACGCGGCTCCGGCGGCCGCTCATCCGCGCCAAGATCTGGGTGCAGGAGTTCATCGCGGGCCGGCACGACCTCATCCCGCCCGAACTGCTCCAGCGCCCCGTCGACGTCGCCGAGCGGGCCCGCCGCCGCAGGATGGCCCGCGCCGCCGCCCGCGCCGAGCGCCGGGCCGAGCGGCGGGCCGAACGGGGCCGGGCGCGCCGGGCCGAGCGCCGCGCGGCGCGCCGGGCGGCCGCCCGCGCCCAGCGGGAGGCCGTCGAGCGGGCCGAGCGCAACGCCGCCGCCCGCGCCCGGCGGGAGGCCGCCGCCCAGGCGCGCCGCCGCACCCCGTCGCGCGTGCGGGGGCGGACCGGCTCGCGGATCCGGACCCGCGCCGCGTCGGCCCGGCGGGCCCGCGGCCGCGCGCACGGGGACGAGCCGCCGGCGGGGGAGCATCCGCCCGCGGAGGCCTCCGGGCTCAGCCCGTGACGCCGCTCAGTCCATGACGGGGGCGACGGCGCGGACGGTGTCGATCGTGTCGGCCTCGGCGGCCGACTTGTCGGGCCGGTACCGCAGGACGCGGGCGAACCGCAGCGCGATGCCGCCGGGGTAGCGGGGGCTGTGCTGGACGCCGTCGAACGCGATCTCGACGACCAGTTCGGGCCGGACGTGCACCGTCCAGGAGTCCTCGCGCACGGCCAGCTCGCGCAGCTTCCGCGTCTGCCAGGCGAGCAGCTCGTCGGTGAGCCCCTTGAAGGTCTTGCCGAGCATGACGAAGCCGCCGGTCTCGGGGTCGCGGGCGCCGAGGTGCAGGTTGGACAGCAGCCCCTGCCTGCGGCCGTGCCCCCACTCGACGGCGAGGACCACGAGGTCGAGGGTGTGCCGGGGCTTGACCTTGATCCAGCCCGCGCCGCGCCGCCCGGCCGTGTACGGGGTGTCGAGGGCCTTGACGACGACGCCCTCGTGGCCGCGCGCGACGGCCTCGTCGAAGACCTCCTTGGCGCGCGCGGGGTCGCCGGTGACCACGCGGGGCATCCGCAGCTCCTCGGGGACGACCCGCGCGAGCGCCGCGTACCGCTCGGCCCCGGGCGCGTCGAGCAGGTCCTCGCCGCGCGCGCCCTGCGGAGGGGCGTCGCCGGCCTCCGCGAGGTACAGCACGTCGAACAGGAAGACGGCCAGCGGCACCGGCTCGGTGCCCTTCGCGGTGCGGGTCGCGGTGCGGGCGGAGGTGACCTGGAACGGGTGGGGGCGGCCGTCGGGCCGCAGGGCGATCAGCTCGCCGTCGAACACGGCCTCGCGGACGGGCAGGCCCCGCACCGCCTCCACCACCTCGGGCAGCCGGGAGGTGATCTCGTCGAGCGTCCGGGTGAACACCCGGACCCCGTCGCCGGACACGTGCACCTGCGCGCGGATGCCGTCGAGCTTCCACTCGACGGCCGCCTCGCCCCCGAGCTTGGCGAACGCCTCGTCGACCGACGGCGCGGCGGCGGCCAGCATCGGCTTGACCGGCCGCCCCACCTCCAGCGTGAACGCGCGCAGCCCGTCGACCCCCTCCGCGAGGGCGGTCGTCGCGACCGGGCCGAGCGAGCCGCGCAGCATGAACGCGCGCCGGACCTCGGCGGAGGGCACCCCGGCGGCCGACGCGATCGCCTCGGCCATCACCCCGTCCAGCGCGCCCTGGCGCAGCTCGCCCGCCAGCAGCCTGACGAGGAAGTCCTGCTCGGGGGCGGTGGCGCGGCCGAACAGCGCCGCGAGCAGCTCGCGCCGCCGGGCGACCGAGCCCGGCCCGGAGACGGCGCCGATCTCGTCGAACGCCGCGTCCACCCCGGGCACGGTCAGGGACGGCTCCGCGGCGGGCGGCGGAAGGTCGCGCAGCGCGGCGTACCCCACCCCGATCTGGCGTTGCGGCAGCTCGCCCGACAGGTAGGCGACGACGGTCGCGGCCTCGCCCGGATCGGCCGCGCGCAGGCACTCCGCGAGCGCCGACACCTTGGCCTTGCGGCCCGAGGTGCCCGCGACCGCCTCCGAGGTCCGTGCGATGTCCGCTATCAGCATCCCTTCATTGTGACCACCGGGTCTGACGAACGGCACCGCGAGGGGGCCTGGCCAGGCGGCGCGGCCCTGGTTACGTTGACGGGTGGCGGGAACGGTCGACGGGACGTGAGTGAGGAGTGCGGCGTGGGCCTTCAGCGTCCGGTCGAGCCGTTCCACCGGCCGTATGCGGGGCCGGAGCCGCCGGCCCCGGGGCGGCGCCCGCGCAGGCTGATCGCGGTGCTCGCGGCGGCCGTGGCGCTCGCCGCCGCGGTGGTCGCGACCGTCCTGGTCGTGTCCGGGGGGCGCGGGCAGGAGGCCGCCCCGCGGCGCACGCCGGGCGGGCCCTCGCAGCCGCCGGCCGCCCGCCCGCCGGGGTCGCCGGGCTCCCAGGGGAAGGTGATCGGCGCGCTTCCGGCGCCGTGCGGAACGGTCGCGGCGGCCACGGTCGAGCGGGCCGTGCCGAAGGCGGCGCGGCGGCAGAGCGCGAACTCGACGCTCACCACGTGCACGTACTCCTCGACCGGCTCGGCGTTCCGCTGGCTGCGCGTGGAGGCGCACCTGTACGCGCCGGGCGACACCGCGACCCCCGTCCAGGACGCCGAGGGCTACTACGACGCGCAGTGGGCCCAGGCGCACGACGCCCCGCTCGTGCGGACCGTCAGCCTGGAGCGCAAGGGCGGCCTCGGGGACGAGGCGTACCGCTGGTTCAAGACCGACGAGGGCCAGCCGACCGTGGTCGGGCAGGTCACGGCCCGGGTCCGCAACGCGGTCTTCACCGTCAGCTACAGCGAGCAGGCGCCGCGCAGGGGCCCCGCGGACGCCCGGGAGCGCGCCTGTCTCGACACCGCCACCGCCGCCGCCCGTGAAGTCCTCGCCGCGCTAAGTCATTCCTGACCTGAATCGGCCGAGCACGGCGTCATTTTCGCCGGCACCTTCTATGGTGAACCGGTAAAGGGGAGGGAGCGCGCCGGTCGGGCTCCCGTGCCAGGCAGGATGATCGGCGCGCGGCGATGCCTGGGGAGGAGGGGGTCGACATCGTGACCATGCCATCGCTGGGAGTGTCCTGGGTGTAGGACACCTAGGCTGAGCTGCCCGTACTCGCCTAAGGGCCGCGGAGTGGTCCCTGCTCCGCGGCCCTTTCGCATGCTCTGGCCGAGTCCAGTTCCCCGCCATTGGCGAACCATTTTCTAATAATCGGTTCGACGTCGAGACAAATGGCCGCCCGGTGTAACGGTCAACGCTCCAGCAGCCCCGCCCGGATCCATACGTCGCGCGCCCGGCCGTCCAGGAAACCCACCTCGTCCAGGAACGCGGTGCATTTCCGGAACGACCACGCCATCGTCGCGCGCCGGTGCGGGCTGCGCGCCGCCACGCGCCGCGCCAGCCCCGGATCCAGCCCCACCGCCGTGTAGCAGGACGGGTGCACGAGCTGCGCGGTCGTCAGCCGCGTCGCCTGCGCCATCCCGTAGGCCGCCGCCCGCCGCCGGACCGCCGGGATCTCCGCGACCAGCCGCTTCAGCTCCTCCCGCGCGTACCGGATGTGCCGCGCCTCCTCGACCACGTGGATGCGGGTGACCTGGCGGATCACCGGCTGGACGTCCTCGTCCGGGAAGGTCAGCCGCTGGAACGCGTCGGTGAACTCCTCCACGATCAGCGTTCCGGCGAACATCGGAACCGGGTCGTAGACGGCGCCGAACAGCTTGGCGAGGTGGAACTCCAGCGCCCGGGGCCGGTGCGTGCGCAGCCCGCACGTGCGCACCATCCGGGCGAACATCGTCGAGTGCCGGCACTCGTCCGCGATCTCCGTCAGCGCGTACGCCACGTGGTCGCTGTCGTAGCGGTGCCGGTAGGCGTGCATCACGAGCGACCGCATCAGCAGCATCTCCGACCAGATGCCGAAGGAGGCGATGCTGCACATCTCCCGCTTGGTCAGCTCCACCCGCTGCCGGTGCGTCAGCCCGTCCCACAGCGGCGTCTCGTAGAGCGACGCGAGCTGGGGCGGGAAGTAGAAGACGTCCGGGTCCTGCGGGGCGTCCCAGTCGACGTCCACGTCCGGGTCGAAGGAGTGCTTGCGGGACGCGCGCAGCAGCCGCTCGGCGACCACCTCGCGGTGGGTCAGCTCCAGCGTGTGGTCGCCGTCCGCGCACCGGATCCGGGCCGTCCAGTTCCGGGGGCGGCCGTCGCTCAGCAGGACGTCGGGGGGCATCGATCCTTCTCCTCTCACCGCGGGGAGAGTCGGGGGCCGCGCCCGTCGGGCGGACGCTAACCCCGGGCGGGAATCCTGGCCAGCAGGCGCAGGGAGGCGGGGGACACCCGGGAAAGGGCGTGCAGGAGGTGCCCCTCGGCGTTGACGGGCACGACGGGCTTGTTCTTGATGATGGCGTTGACGACCCGCTCGGCGACCTTCTCCGGCGGGTAGTTGCGCAGCCTGATGGCCCGCTGGCCGCGCTCGCGCAGGCGGGCGCGGGCCGCCTCGTCGCCCTCCAGGTGGATCGCGTTGTCGACGATGCTGGTGCTGACGAAACCGGGGCAGACGGCCGTGACGCCGATGCGCGAGCCTGCCAGCTCGGCGCGCAGGCACTCGCTGAGCATGAGGACGGCGGACTTCGTCGTGCAGTAGGCGGGCATGGCGCGCCACGGCGCGAACGCGGCGGCCGAGGCGATGTTGACGATGTGGCCGCCGAAGTTCGGCTTGTCGGGCTTGTTGGGCAGCGCGTCCACCCGGTCGCGCATCTGGCGGCCGAACAGCCGGCAGCCGTGGACGACGCCCCACAGGTTCACGCCGAGGATGCGCTCCCAGTCCTCCACGCCGGTGTCGAGGAAGGGGCCGGTGACCGCGATGCCGGCGTTGTTGACGACGATGTCGGGGACGCGGTGGGTCTCCTTCACCTGCGCGGCGAAGTCCTCCATCGCGGCCTCGTCCGCCACGTCCACCTCGTAGGCGGTGCCCCCCGCGCCGAGCGTCTTGGCGAGGGCGACCGTGCGCTCGGCGGCGGGAAGGTCGATGTCCGCGGCGACGACGGCGGCCCCGTTCCCCGCCAGGGCGAGGGCGACGGCCCGGCCGATTCCGCTGCCGGCTCCGGTGACGACGGCGAGCGCTCCGTCGAAGTGCGCGAGGGGCATCCAGACCTCCGAGGTGTGCGGCGGATCGAATGATCTGAACGTTACTCAGCCCGCCGCCGCCGCGTCGGCGATGACGGCGTCGACCTCCGCTTTGCGGGCGGTCTCCTCTGCGGCGAACCGCTCGGCGTCGACCTTCTCGGCGATCTCCTCGTCCTGGTGCATGAGCGCGTCGAGGTCGGCCTTGGACATGTCCAGGACGCCCATGTCGTCATAGGCGCGCCGGATGCGGTCGCTCCACAGCCCGATGTCCTTCACGCAGGGCACGATGCGGCTGAACAGCAGGCTCTGGAACATCCGCATGTAGGGCGAGTTCTCGACCATCTCGTCGACCTCCTTCGGGTCGATGCCGAAGTTGGTCCAGATCTCCCGGCCGCGGATGCGGTCGCGCATCAGGTAGCAGCCCTCGATGACGAACTCCTCGCGCTCGCGGAGCTCCGCCGGGGAGAGCTGCTTGTAGTAGTCGCGCAGCGCCAGCCGCCCGAACGCGACGTGGCGCGCCTCGTCCTGCATGACGTAGGCGAGGATCTGCTTGGGCAGCGGCTTGGTGGTGACGTCGCGGATGACGCCGAACGCGGCGAGCGCGAGGCCCTCGATGAGGACCTGCATGCCGAGGTAGGGCATGTCCCAGCGCGAGTCGGTGAGGGTCTCGTTCAGCAGGTCCTGCAGCTTGGTGTTGATCGGGTAGACCATCCCGACCTTCTCGTGCAGGAACCGCGTGAACAGCTCGACGTGGCGGGCCTCGTCCATCGTCTGGGTGGCCGAGTAGAACTTGGAGTCGAGGTCGGGCACCGACTCGACGATGCGGGCGGCGGTGACCATCGCGCCCTGCTCGCCGTGCATGAACTGGGAGAACTGCCAGGACGTGGAGTGCCGCCGCAGCTCGCCGCGCTCCTTCTCCGACAGCATGTCCCAGTACTTCGTGCCGTAGATGGCGAGGGACTGGTCGGGGACGCCGAGGACGTCGTGCGGGTCGACCTCAAGGTCCCAGTCGATGCGCTTGACCGAGTCCCACTGCTTGTCCTTGCCCTTCTGGTAGAGGGCGAGGAGACGGTCGCGCCCGTCCTCGTACTCCCAGGTGAACCTGGCGTCGCCGGTCATCGGCACGGTCCAGGCGTCGGACGGGACGGAGTCGGTGTACAGGTCGTGGGTCGACATGGGCGTCCTCCCCGAGCGCAGACGTACGCTGTACGTCTTACGTACAATGTACGTACCGTGTCATGGGACACTTACGGGTGTCAACGGCGAGGGGGAGCGGGAAGCGATGGCGAGGCGTGTGACCTCCGACACTCCGCGACCGGGGCTGACCCGCGCGCGCATCGTGGAGGCGGCGGTCGACCTGATCGAGCGGGAGGGCGCGGACGGCCTGTCGATGCGCCGGGTCGCCGCCGAGCTGGACGTCGCCGTGATGTCGCTCTACAACCACGTCCCGAACAAGGGCGCGCTGCTGGAGGGCGTGGCCGAGCACGTCGTCGCGGGGCTGGACCTGCCCGACGACCCGGCCGAGTCATGGCAGGAACGCGCGCGTGCGCTGGTCCGGGCGTTCCGGAAGGTCGCCCACGACAACCCGCGCTGCATGTCGATCGTCCTCACCCACAAGGTCGACACGCCGGTGGGGCTGCGGCCGGCCGAGCGCGCCCTGGCCCTCGCCGACGCGGCCGGGTTCGACGGCGAGACGGCCGTGCGCATCATGCGGGCGCTCATCGCCTACGCCCTCGGCGCCCAGATGCGCGAGATCGGCATGGCGAAGATGCTGGGGCACCTCGCCGAGACGGGGGCCGAGTCGTGGACGCGCCTCGACCCGGACGAGTTCCCGCACGTGATCGCCTACGGCCCGGCGCTGGCCGACTTCGACGCCGAGGCCGACTTCGAGTTCGGCCTCGACCTGCTCATCGGGGCCCTGGACGCGCTTCCCCGGCGGGCGCCAGGTAAGGGCTGAGGCCGTTCCAGCAGAAGTCGGTCATGTAGCGGGCCGCGTCCTCCGCCGACACGTCGGGACGGCCCGTCTGCCACAGCGCCATCCGCTCGCTCGCGCCCATGATGATCTGCGTGTACGCCTCGATCGTCCCGGCGGGGGCGGACGGGGCGAACGTGCCGAGCACGCCGGCGATGAGCCCGCTCTGCTGCCGACGGGTCTCGTCGATGGCCCGGATGGCCTCCGGGGCGGCGGCCATCGGCTCGCGCAGCAGCATCGCGAACGACCTGCTGTGCTCGTCGATGAAGCGGAAGTAGGCGACCATCCCGCGCGACAGGATGTCCTCCGGGGTGGTGGCGCCCGCCATCGCCTTCTGGGTGACGTCGAACAGCTCGGCCTTGGACCGGGTCACGCACGCCACGAGCAGGCCGTCCTTGGAGCCGAAGTACTCGTAGAGCATCGGCTTGGAGACCCCGCAGCGCTCGGCGATCTCGTCCATGGAGGCGGCCTGGTAGCCGCGCTCGCCGAACACCCGCTCCGCCACGTCCAGCATCTGCCGCTCGCGCTCGGGGCGCGACATCCGGCGGCGGCGGGGCGGGGGTGTGGCGCCACTCACAGGAAATCTCCTCTGTTGGACCTACCGTCAGTAACCTACTCCCGGTAACTTACTGCGAGTAGGTTAACTGAGAGGAGGGGTCATGAGCGACCGCGCCCCCGCGATCGTCATCATCGGCTCCGGCTTCGCCGGCCTCGGCATGGCGATCCGGCTCAAGCAGTCCGGCTTCGACGACTTCGTCGTGCTGGAGAAGAGCGAAGCGCTCGGCGGGACCTGGCACGACAACACCTATCCGGGCTGCGCCTGCGACGTCCCGTCGCACATGTACTCCTTCTCCTTCGAGCTGAACCCGGGCTGGTCGCGGATGTTCGCGCCGCAGCCGGAGATCCGCGCCTACATGGAGCGCACCGCCGACAGGTACGGGGTGCGCGAGCACATCCGCTTCGGCGCGGCGGTCGACGCCATGGAGTACGACGACGACGCCCGCCGCTGGAAGGTGACGCTCGCCGACGGGACGGTCCTCACCCCGAAGGCCGTCGTGTCCGGCATCGGCGCGCTGCACGTCCCGTCCTACCCGGACCTGCCGGGCGTCGAGCGGTTCCGGGGGACGGCGTTCCACTCCGCCGAGTGGGACCACTCCTACGACCTCACCGGCAAGCGCGTCGCCGTCATCGGCACGGGCGCCTCCGCGATCCAGTTCGTGCCGAAGGTCGCCGAGCAGGCGGGCGAGCTCGTCGTCTTCCAGCGGACCCCGCCGTGGATCCAGCCCAAGCCCGACGTGTCCATCCCCGCGCCGGTCCGCGCCCTGTTCGGGAAGGTGCCGGGCGCCGCCCGCGCGTTCCGCGGCGGAATCTACTGGGCGCTGGAGGCCCGCGCCGTCGGCTTCACGATCGACCCGCGGCTGTCCGCCCCGCAGGAGAAGATCGCCCGCCGGCACATCGCCCGCCAGGTCGCCGACCCGGTCCTGCGCGCCAAGCTGACGCCGGACTACACGATCGGCTGCAAGCGGATCCTGCTGTCCAACGACTACTATCCGGCGCTCTCGCGCCCCGGCGTCGAGGTGGAGACCTCCGGGATCGCCGAGGTGCGGGAGAACTCGATCGTCACCGAGGACGGGCGCGAGTACGAGGTCGACTGCATCATCTACGGCACCGGCTTCAAGGTGACCGACGCCCTCACCGACCTGCGCGTCACCGGCCGCGACGGCGTCAAGCTCCAGGAGATCTGGGCGGACGGCATCGAGGCGCACCGCGGCACGACGATCCCCGGGCTGCCGAACTTCTTCATGCTGCTCGGCCCGAACACCGGCCTCGGCCACAACTCCGTCGTCTTCATGATCGAGGTGCAGATCCAGCACGTGCTGAGCTGCCTGCGCCTGATGCAGGAGGCCGGCGCCGACACCATCGAGCCGAAGCCGGAGGCCGCGCGCCGCTTCAACGACCGCCTCCAGCGGCGGCTGCGCCGCGCCGTCTGGAACGAGGGCGGCTGCAACAGCTGGTACCTCGACGACCAGGGCGTCAACCGCACCCTCTGGCCGGGCCACACGTTCGAGTTCTGGGCCGGCTCCCGCAAGGCCAGACCGGAGGAGTTCGTCCTCACCCGCTGACCGCGCGCGAGGGCGGGAGGCCGTGCTACTCAGGAGGCATGGTGAAACCGCTGATGCCGAGATCGGTCGCCCGGTTCAACAAAGCCGTCACGAACCGCGTGCAGGGCGTCTACGCGCCCTACCTCCCGCCCTTCGCCATGATCGTCCACCGGGGCCGCAGGTCGGGGCGCGAGTACCGGACGCCGGTGACCGCGTTCCGCAGCGGCGACCGGCTCATCGTCGGGCTGCCGTACGGGCGGGACGCCGACTGGGTCCGCAACCTGCTCGCCGAGGGCCGCGGCGGCGTGGAACGGCTCGGCCGCGTCCGCCGGCTCGGCCGTCCGCGCGTGCTGACGGCCGCCGACGCCGCCGAACTGCCGCCGCCGGCCGCTGCGAGATCCGCGCCGCCCGCGCCGTTGTCCGCGACGACCACCAACAGTGTCTCCCCGAT
>NZ_JBEZJP010000196.1:0-13716 GCF_040653175.1 Actinomadura sp. NPDC048032 | reverse complement strand
CGCAGGAGGCGGGGACGCTCGCCGGCTGGGTCAACAACGCGGCGGTGTTCCGGGACGCCGCCGATCCGTCACCGCGGGAGCTGCTCGGACTCGTGTGGTGGAACGGCTCGGAGATCAGGTGCGGGAAGTACGAGCGGCCGGTGAGGGTGGCCACGTCGTCCGGCGCGAGGCCGCCGAGCACGTGGAACTGCGCGAGCAGGTTCTGGATCGGGTTGTAGCCGAGGAACGCGGCGAAGAGCGTGCCGACCGGCGGCAGCTCGCCCACCTGGGCGGCGGGCCCGGGCGGGACGCCGTGCTCGGTCAGGCCCCGCGTCAGCGTCCTCGGCAGCGTGTCGGACAGTCCCGCGATCATCAGGGAGAAGAACACGCCGATCGACAGCACCATGCCGGCGTTCATGAAGGTGGCGCGCATCCCGGAGGCCACGCCGCGCTGGTCCGCCGGGACCGAGTTCATGATCGCGGTGGTGTTGGGGGCGGCGAACAGCCCGGAGCCGATCCCGTTGAGGAAGATCAGCAGCGCGAAGGTGGCGTACCCGAAGTCGGTCGGGATCACCAGCAGCCCGGCGAACGCCAGCGCCGACAGCACGAGGCCGCCGGAGGCGAACGCGCGGGCGCCGTGCCGGTCGGACAGGTGCCCCGAGATCGGCCCGGCGACCAGGAAGCCGGCGGTCAGCGGCAGCAGGTAGATGCCGGCCCACAGCGGGGTGGCCTCGTAGTCGTAGCCGTGCAGCGGCAGCCAGATGCCCTGCAGCCAGATGATCAGCATGAACTGCATCCCGCCGCGCGAGATCGCGGCGAGCAGCCCGGCCAGGTTGCCGGCGGCGAACGCCCGGATCCGGAACAGGCTCAGGTGGAACATCGGCTGCTCGACCCGGGTCTCGATCCAGCAGAACAGCGCCAGGACGGCGACGCCGCCGATCATCCCGGCGAGCACCCAGGGGTTCGTCCAGCCCATGTCGTGCCCGCCGTAGGGCTGGATCCCGTAGGTGATCGCGGCGAGCAGCGCGGTCAGCCCGACCGCGAACGTCACGTTGCCGAGCCAGTCGATCCTCGCGCCGACCGCCCGCCTGGCGGTCTCGACCAGGCTCCGGTACGCCCAGAGCGTCCCGACGATCCCGATGGGCGCCGAGGCGAAGAACACCAGCCGCCAGTTGATCTCGCTCAGCAGCCCGCCGGCGACCAGGCCGATGAACGTCCCGGCGATGCCCGCGACCTGGTTGACGCCCATCGCCATGCCGCGCCGGTGGGCGGGGAACGCGTCGGTGAGGATCGCGGCCGAGTTCGCCATCAGCATGGCGCCGCCGATCCCCTGGAAGACCCGCCAGCCGATGAGCCAGAGCGCCCCGGCGCCCCCGTGCAGCGGGTCGAGCGCCAGTACGAGCGTCCCGACCGTGAAGACCGCGAACCCGGCGTTGTACATCCGGACGCGCCCGAACATGTCCCCGAGCCGCCCGAGCGTCACCACCAGCACCGCCGAGACGAGCATGTAGCCCATCAGCATCCAGAGCAGGTAGCTGACGTTGCCGGGTTCGAGGGGGTTCAGATGGATGCCGCGGAAGATCGCCGGCAGCGAGATGATCACGATCGAGGAGTTGACCGTGGCCAGCAGCATGCCGAGCGTCGTGTTGCTCAGCGCGATCCACGGATAGTGCTTGGACGGCACGCCGCGCCCTCCCCCGTCGGAGATACTTTCTTACGCTAACTAATCATAAACCCGTCGAAACCGGCCAGTCCGGATAGGCTTACTCCGGTGGACGGACGACACCGGCTGGACCTGACCGACGAGGGCCTCCTCGCCTTCTGGCGGGAGCGCCACCTGTGCACGCTCGTCACCCTCCGCCCCGACGGGACCCCGCACTCGGTCCCCGTCGGCGCGACGCTGGACGCCGGCACCGTCCGCGTGATCACTTCGGCCTCCTCGGCGAAGGCCCGCCATGTCCGCGACGCGGGCGCGTCCGGCCTGCCCGCGGCCGTCACGCAGGTGGACGGCCGCCGCTGGTCGACCGTCGAGGGCCGCGCCGTCCTGCGGACCGACCCGGACTCGGTGGCCCACGCGGAGGATCTCTACACCGCCCGCTACAAGCCCCCGCGCCCGAACCCGAACCGCGTCGTCATCGAGATCACCCCGACCCGGGTGCTGGGCAACCTCTGACACCGCCTTCCGGCGGCGGGCGCCGGGACGGCGGTCAGTAGCCGTAGGCGACCGCGCAGCTCTGGCCACCGTCCACGGTGTCCCTGAAGTCGCCTTCGGTCACCCTGCCGAAGGAGTCGACTCCTCCGAGGCAGGCGTACCGGGGGCCGTCGTCGGTGGCCAAGCCGAGAACCATCCCGCCGCCGGGATCCAGCCTGATGGTCCGGGTGACCTTCATCGGCTTGCCGGCGGCGAACGAGAACAGGACGAAGCTCGGCGGGCGCGCCTTCCTCATCGCGCCGTAGCCCGCACGCCCGCCCGGGTTCACCACGGCCGTGGTGACCGCGGCGGAGTCGTCGGGCTGCCGGAACAGGACGCGGCCGTCCCGCAGATCGGCGCTCCGCCCGTTCGTGTCGAGGGCGTACACGGTGACGCTCCCGACCCTGCCCTCGAGGAAGGGACTGTGCGCGGCATCCAGCCGCACGTCGCTGACGGCGTAGCCGAGCGTGCGGCTGTCGCCCGCCCAGACGATCTCACCGACGAGTGAGGGGGCGGCCGTGCTCCAGGCTCGCGTCCGGCCCGAGCCGAGGTCGAGGACGGTCACCGTCGCCTGGGGCCGCGCGGCTTTCGCGCAGGGGGTCGTCGCGTAGGCGAGCCGTTCACCGTCCGGGCTCATGGCCAGCCCGGCCACGCGCGCCGGAACGGTGTCTTCCACGAGCGGCCCGAGATCCTTCACCCGGCCGCCGCCGGTGAGGCGGAACCGGTGGAACCGGGTCGTGCACGTCTTCTCCTTGAAGGTGGAGAACACGAACACGCCCCCCGGCCCCTCGATGAGCGACCGCGCCGCTCCGGCCGATCGCGGCGCGGGCACCGAGTCCAGAGGCCGCCCCCCGCCCGCCTGAACCGCCCTGACCTCGAACCACGGCTCCGGGCCGCGCCCCTGGGAGGCACTTCCGAACCTGCCCACCGCGACGATGAAGTGCGGCCTGCGCTGGTCACCGGGCAGCGCAGTGGTGGCCGCCGACCCGTCCACCAGCAGGTTCACGGCGCCGATGGAGGCGGCGACGGACACGGCCAGCGCCAGCGGGGCCGCCCATCGCCGGACGGCCCACGACCTCGGCCGGGCTTCTTGCCGCTCGTCCCCTTCGTCCGCCATCTGATGATCATGCCCTTCGGGCGGGGCGCCGCGTCGCCGTTTCGCTCCGAGTGCGGCGTCCCGCGGGCGCGCGCCAGCGTGCGCCTCCGGTGCCGCGCGCCTGGCGGGCACGGTCCATCGGTGAGGGATCGCCGGTGCCCACGGCGGCGCGTCCGGATCCGGCCAGGGCGGTTCTCGGATCAGCCGCGGGCGGTGGCGACGGCCGCCTGGCCGAGGCTGATGCCGCCGTCGTTGGGAGGGACGCGGTGGTGGGTCAGCACGTCGAAGCCCGCGTCGGCCAGGCCGGAGACGGCGCGGCCGAGCAGGAGCATGTTCTGGAACACCCCGCCGGAGAGCGCGACCGTGCCGAGGCCCGTCTCCGACCTGATGCGGGAGGCCGCGGCGACGACGAGCGCCGCGACGCCGTTGTGGAACCGCGCGGCGATCGCCGGGACGGGGACGCCGGCCCTGAGGTCGCTCACCACCGCGTCCACGAACTCGCCGCCCGCGACCGTGAAGCCGGTCGTGCCGTTCAGCGCCGCCGGGTAGGCGCCGGTCTCCGCGGGGTCGGCGCACTGCTCCAGTTCGACGGCGGCCTGCCCCTCGTAGTTGACGCGGTCGCGGACGCCGAGGACGGCGGCTACCGCGTCGAAGAGGCGGCCCATGCTGGAGGTCGGCGGCGCGTTGACGCCGCGCCGGGTCAGGGCGGTCACCGCGGCCCAGTCGGGGCGGCGGGCCACCGGCAGGTCGCCCGGGACCCCGTAGGCCGCCGCCATGCGCCACGGCTCGCGGATCGCGGCGGCGCCGCCGGGCAGCGGAACCGGTTCCAGATGCCCGGCGCGCTCGAAGCCGCGCAGGTCGGCGACCAGGAACTCGCCTCCCCACAGGGTGCCGTCGGTCCCGTACCCGGTGCCGTCGAACGCGACGCCGATCACCGGGCCGTCCGCGCCGTTGTCGGCGAGGCAGGAGGCGATGTGCGCGTGGTGGTGCTGGACGGCGATCCCGGGCAGGTCCTGGTCGAGCGCGTACTTCGTGGACAGGTACTCCGGGTGCGGGTCGTAGGCGATCAGTTCGGGCGCGACGTCGAACAGCCGCCGGAAGTGGCCGATGCCCTCCTCGAAGGCGCGGAGCGTCTCGTGGTTCTCCAGGTCGCCGATGTGGTGGGAGACGAACGCCCGGCCGTCGCGGGTCAGGCAGAACGTGTTCTTCAACTCCGCGCCGCAGGCCAGCACCGGGCGGCCGGCGGGGACGGGGATCGGCTCCGGCGCGTAGCCGCGGGAGCGGCGGACGGGGAGCGGGCGGCCGCGGAACGTCCGCACCACCGAGTCGTCGGTGCGGGTGTGGATGGGACGGTCGTGCAGGAGGAAGGCGTCGGCGATGCCGGCGAGCCGCTCCAGGGCGTCCTCGTCACGGTAGGCGATCGGCTCGTCCGAGACGTTGCCGCTGGTCAGGACGACCGATTCGGTGACGAGCAGGTGGTGCAGCGGGGTGTAGGGCAGCAGGAGGCCGACGGACCGGTTTCCCGGTGCGACCGCGTCCGCCAGGGCGGCGCCCGGCCGGCGCCGCGCGAGCACGATAGGGCGCCGCGGCCCGGTGAGCAGCTCTTCCTCGGCGGCCGAGAGGTCGCACAGGGCCCGGGCCGCCTCCAGGTCGGGGACCATCACGGCGAACGGCTTGTCCTCGCGGTGCTTGCGGGAGCGCAGCGCGGCCACCGCCCCCGGGTCCGCCGCCCGCGCCGCGAGGTGGTAGCCGCCGAGGCCCTTGACCGCGAGGACCCCGCCCCGCGCCAGCACCGCCCGCGCGGCCTCCAGGGGCTCGTCGGCGTGGGGGCGCAGGGCGAGGGACGGGCCGCAGGCCGGGCAGCACACCGGCTGGGCGTGGAACCTGCGGTCGGCCGGGTCCTCGTACTCGGCGGCGCACGGCCCGCACATCGCGAAGCCCGCCATGGTGGTGTTCGGACGGTCGTAGGGCACGCCCGTGACGATCGTGAAACGCGGCCCGCAGCCCGTGCAGTTGATGAACGGGTACCGGTGGCGCCGGTCGCCCGGGTCGCGCATCTCGCGCAGGCAGTCGTCGCAGGTCGCCGCGTCCCAGGACACGAGGGCCCGGCGCTCGCCCGACGCGTCGCTGCCCACGATGGCGAAGCCGCCGCGCCCCACGGCGTCCAGCTCCCGCGTGGTGACGCGCTCGACGAGGGCGAGCCGGGGCGGGCGCGTGCGCAGCCCGTCCAGGAACCGCCCGACCTTGTCGGGAGCGCCCTCGACCTCGATGAACACGCCGCCCGCGTCGTTGCCGACCAGCCCCGACAGCCCGAGGCCGGTCGCGAGGCCGTGCACGAAGGGCCGGAAACCGACGCCCTGCACGACCCCCTCGACGCGGACACCGACCCTGACGTCCACCCCGCCATTGTGCCCTGCCGGTCACCGTCGGTGACCGAAGGCTACCGGGCGTGTCCCAATGGACGACTCCGCGGCAGGAGGGGCGGACGCCGGGCGTGTTCGGCGCCGGAGGTCACTGCTCCCCGGTGTACATGGCGATGGTGAAGTCCGCCGCGGTGCGGGCGGTGGCCTCGTCGGCGCCGGCCGCGACGTCGGCGGCGTACCAGCCCTCGCCGGCCTGCCGCGCGAACTCGCGGCCCTCCTCGGACATGGCCCAGGAGTCGCCGAGCTTGGCCCGGGCGTCCTCGCCGGACTCCACGTGGATGGTGAGGCCGAGGAGCCCCATGTCCCAGCCGATGCCGACGACGCCCGGGCCGAACTGGTTCTGCGAAGGGTCGACGAGGGCGGTGTGCTCCAGTTCGAACCGGGTCCGGCCGTCCGCCTCGGGGGTCAGCCGGACCTCGATCCAGGTGGTCTGGCCGCCGTACTCCCACGTCGCCGCGAACCCCTTCGGCGGGTCGCAGCGCTCGATCGTCCCGCTGGCGTTGCCCTCCAGATGGAAGCGGCCGCCGAGCCGCAGGTCGCCGGAGACGGGCAGGAACCAGCGGGAGATCCGCTCGGGGTCGGTGACGGCGTTCCACAGGTCGTCGACGCCGGTGTCGTAGACCCTGCTGATCGTCGCGGTCCTCGCGGTGCCGGACTCCAGCGCCTTCTCGCCCACCGTGCGGGTGACCGTGTTGATCTGGCCGGTGACTTCGATCATGTCTCGCTCCCTGGGTCGTCCTGATGCGTGCGGTGTGCGCGCTTCCCGCGGGCGATCTCGGTCGCCAGGGCGTCCAGACGCGGCGTCCAGGACCGGCGGAAGCGTTCGAGCCACGCGTCCAACTCCTGCAGCGGTGCTGAGTCGACAGCGTAGAGCCGGCGCGTCCGTTCCGCCCGCACGACGGCGAATCCGTTGTCGCGCAGCACCTTGAGGTGCTGGGACACGGCGGGCTGGGAGATCCCGAACTCCTTCCGGACGACCGCCGTGAGGTCGCCGGACGAGCGCTCGCCGTCGGCGAGCAGTTCGAGGATCCGGCGCCGGACGGGGTCGCCCACCACATCGAATGCGTGCACGTGACCCAAGTTACAGGCTCGGCTTATATAAGCCAAATCTCAAGTTCAGTGTCCGGCGAGAAGCCGCTCGAACGGGACGGGCGCCTCGTACGGATCGTCCTTCGGCGGGGCCGGACGGGCCTCCACCAGGGCGGCCAGTTCCGCTCCTGCCCGGGCGACGCGTTCGGGCAGGGCGGTCTCGGCGCTCCCCCAGTCCGCGGACGCCGCGAAGACACCGGTCGGAACGACGCTAGCGCGCAGGTACGCGAACAGGGGGCGCATCGCGTAATCGATCGCCAGGGAGTGCCGGGCGGTGCCGCCGGTCGCGCCGAGCAGCACCGGCGTGCCCTCCAGGGAACCGCGTTCCAGGACGTCGAAGAACGTCTTGAACAGCCCGCTGTAGGACGCGTTGAAGACGGGCGTCACGGCGATGAGGCCGTCGGCGTTCGCCACCGTCTCGACGGCGGTGCGGAACGTCCCGGACGGGAAGCCGGTCAGGGTCGCGTCGACCATGGCGTGCGCGTGGTCGCGCAGCTCGACCGTCTCGACGGTCGCGTCCTCCCGGAGGGCTCCGGCCGCCGCCTCGGCGAGGCGGTCGGCCAGGAGCCGGGTGGACGAGGGCTGCCCGAGCCCGGCGGAGACGACGGCGAGCGTGGTCATCGCACCTCCTCGGTGAGACGGGACGCGTGGGTCGGGGCGGTCGCCGGGACGTGCGCGGGACGCAGCGACTCGAACTCCTTGCGCAGCACGGGCACGACCTCCTCCCCCAGCATGTCGATCTGCTCCAGGACGGTCTTCAGCGGCAGGCCCGCGTGGTCCATCAGGAACAGCTGGCGCTGGTAGTCGCCGAAGTGGTCGCGGAACGTCAGCGTCTTGTCGATGACCTGCTGGGGGCTGCCGACCGTGAGGGGCGTCTCCGAGGTGAACTCCTCCAGGGAGGGCCCGTGCCCGTAGACGGGCGCGTTGTCGAAGTACGGGCGGAACTCGCGGACGGCGTCCTGGGAGTTCCTGCGCATGAAGACCTGGCCGCCGAGGCCGACGATCGCCTGGTCGGCGGAGCCGTGCCCGTAGTGCTCGTAGCGGCGCCGGTACAGGCCGATCAGGCGCTGGAAGTGGTCCGTCGGCCAGAAGATGTGGTTGGCGAAGAAGCCGTCGCCGTAGAAGGCGGCCTGCTCGGCGATCTCCGGGCTGCGGATCGAGCCGTGCCAGACGAACGGCGGGACCCCGTCGAGCGGCCGCGGCGTCGAGGTGAACGACTGGAGCGGCGTGCGGTGCTTCCCCTCCCAGTCGACGACGTCCTCGCGCCACAGCCGGTGCAGGAGGTGGTAGTTCTCGATGGCGAGCGGGATGCCGTCGCGGATGTCCTTGCCGAACCAGGGGTAGACGGGGCCGGTGTTGCCGCGGCCCATCATCAGGTCCACCCGGCCGTCGGCGAGGTGCTGGAGCATCGCGAAGTCCTCGGCGATCTTCACCGGGTCGTTGGTGGTGATCAGCGTGGTCGCGGTCGACAGGATCAGCCGCTCGGTGCGCGCCGCGATGTAGCCGAGCATCGTGGTCGGGGAGGACGGCACGAACGGGGGGTTGTGGTGCTCGCCGGTCGCGAAGACGTCCAGGCCGGCCTCCTCGGCCTTGAGCGCGATCGCGACCATGGCCTTGATCCGCTCGGCCTCGGTCGGGACGCGCCCGTCGGTCGGGTCGGGGGTGACGTCGCCGACCGTGAATATCCCGAACTGCATGCCGGCCTCCAATAGTAGAACTTTCAATTATCCTACCGAACCGCGACCCCCGGGCGGGTATTCCTGCCCCGCCGCCGGGGAGGACGCGGTGACCGCCCCGCTAGGCGGCCGGAGCCGGCAGCAGCGGCGCCGGGCGCGGGACGGCGGGCAGGAAGAGGCGCCCGCTGAGCGCGCCCCGGACCGTCCGGACGCCGGCCACGGCCCAGGCCGTGACGAGAAGCAGGTAGAGGAGCACGGCCACGCCGGTCAGCGCGTCCAGGCCCGTGATCCGCGACAGGCCGGACGCGCCGGTCACGCACGTCCCGACCGGGAAGGTGAACGCCCACCACGTCATCGCGAACGGCATGCCGCCGCGCAGCGCCCGCAGGTTGGCGGTCGCCGCGATGCCCAGCCAGAGCAGCGCGAAGCCCATCACCGGCGCGCCGTAGAGGACGGCGAACGCGCGCGCCGCCGCCGCGTATCCGGGAGCGGCCTGCCCCGCCGCGTTCGCGATCTGCACGACGGCCGTGGTGGACTGCCCGAGCGGCCCGAGCACGAGGAACAGCGTCGGCGTGAGGGCCACCGGTGACGGCGGTCCACCGGCGAGCCGCGACCAGATGCCGGGCAGCAGGACCAGCGTGGCCAGCAGGCTCGCGCCGAACAGGCCGTAGCAGCCGAACATCATCGTGGCGCGGGCCTGCCCCTCCGGCAGGTGCGGGACGAGCGCGGGCCCGAGCGCCGCGGCGACCATCGGGGCGACGACGGGCAGCAGCCAGGTCGGGTTCGCGGGCCCCGGCCGGTGCCTGGTGATCATGAGGTAGGGGACGCCGGCGGCGGCCAGCACGGCGTAGAGGGTCCCGAGCGTCCAGAGGACGGCGTCCAGCGCGATCGCCGCCCGGGCGCCGATCACCTCGGGGCCGAGCATGAGCGTCCCGTAGCCGACGGCGAGCATCGCCATCGGCGGGCAGCCGTAGAACACCGCCGTGGCCGGGTTGTCCAGGAGCTGGGACCGCGCCACGTCCGCGTGCCGGGCGAAGTGGACGGCGCGCGCCGCCATGAGCGCGACGAGCATCAGCAGCGAGCCCGCCCACACGACCACGGCGAAGGCGTGCAGGCCGGGGACGTCGACCGGCAGCGCGTTCGCCCCGTTCGCAACGATCGACGTGCCCATGACGGCCGCGTACCAGTTGGGACCGAGATGCCGGAACGCCTCGGTCGGGCGGTCGAGCGCGCCCAGCAGGGCGCGGTTCGGGGTGGGATGGCTCATGAGGTCCAGGTTCCACCGCATTCGCGGCCATCAGTAGAGGTCATGGCTCTATGGGGCCATAAAGCAAAGCTATGGGTCCGTAGAATCGGGGTCATGGCCGTCTCGCACCGCGTCCCCGACCTCGGCGCCCTCGAACTGCTGCTCGCCGTCGTCCGGCTCGGCAGCGTCGGGCGCGCGGCGGCCGAGGTCGGCGTCACCCAGCCCGCCGCCAGCGCCCGGATCCGCTCGATGGAGCGGCAGCTCGGCGTGGCACTGCTCGAACGGTCGCCGCGCGGCTCCCGTCCCACCGAGGAGGGCGCGCTGGTCGCCGAGTGGGCCCGGCAGGTGGTCGCGGCGGCGGAGGCGCTCGACGCGGGGCTCGACGCGCTGCGCGAGCGGCGCGACGGGCGGCTGCGCGTCGTGGCGAGCCTCACGGTCGCCGAGTACCTGATGCCCGGCTGGCTGGTGACCCTCCGGACCGTCCGCCCGGGCGTCGCGGTGACCCTGCGCACCGCCAACTCGACCGTGGTCGCCGAGCAGGTGCGCGGCGGCGGCGCCGACCTCGGGTTCGTCGAGGGGGCGCGCACGCCGGCCGGGCTGCACGGCACCGTCGTCGCCACCGACCGGCTCGTCGTCGTGGTCGGCCCGCGGCACCCCTGGGCGCGGCGGCGCTCCGGGGTCCCGGCCGCCGAGCTGGCGCGGACGCCGCTCGTCCTGCGCGAGGAGGGGTCGGGGACGCGCGAGGTCCTGGACCGGGCTCTGGCCGCGCACGGCGGGACGGCGCCGCCGATGCTGCAGCTCGCGTCCACCACCGCGCTGAAGGCGGCGGCCGTCTCCGGAGCCGGGCCGGTCGTGGTGAGCGATCTGGCCGTCGCCGACGAGGTGGCCGCCGGGCGGCTGGTCTGCGTCCCCGTCCCCGAACTGGATCTCGCGCGCCCGCTGCGCGCGGTCTGGCCGGCGGGCCGGCGCCCCGCCGGTCCCGCCCGCGACCTCCTGGGCCTGACCCGCGCCTCCCGCGCCGGCGGCTAGCCGTGTTCCGAACTCCCGGCCCACTTCGCTCGCCTGGCGGCTCGCGGCGCGACCGGGCCTGGGCGCTCGGGCCGGCGGTCAGCGGTCGAGCGGGACCTCGGCCCCCGGGCGCGGCGCGTCGGCGGCGGTGAACACGGTCTGGATCTCCAGCGCGATCGCGATCTCGTCGCCGAGCATGACCCGGTCGCCCTGCAGCGGGATGTTGAACTCGATGCCGAAGTCGCGGCGGCTGATGGAGGCGGTCGCGGTGAATCCCGCGCGGACGCCGCCCCACGGGTCGGGGCCCACGCCGTGGAACTCGGTCAGCAGCCGGACCGGACGGGTCACGTTCTTGATCGTCAGGTCGCCGAGCAGGTGGTAGCGGGGGGTGCGGGCGCGGCGGCCGGTCTTGGCACGTTCCACGCCGGTGCCGGCGAAGCTCATCACCGGATGGCGGCGCACGTCGAGGAAGTCGGCGGAGCGGACGTGCTCGTCCCGCTCGGCGCTGCGGGTGTCGATCGATCCCATCCGGATCTCCGCCCGGGCGGTGGACTCCATCGGGTCCTCCCCGATCACGATCTCGCCCTCGAAGTCCGGGAACGAGCCGCGCACCGTCGTCATCAGGTGCCGCACCGAGAAAGTGATCTCGGAGTGGACCGGGTCGATGGCCCAGCGGCCGGCTTCGAGGTCGGGCACCTCGCCACCCATAAATCCCCCAAAAGTCAGATAACTCGGCAAAAGTACCCCAAAACTCACTCTGGTCTGTCCGGGCTCCGAGGGGGAATGCTTCGTACATGATCGGTGAACACGTGCTGGCCGGATACGTCCCCGACGCGGGCGGCCGGGAGGCACTCGACCTCGCCCGCGGGATCGTCGCGCTGACCGGCGGCCGGCTGAGCGTGGCGACCGTCCATCCGCCGGACCTGCCCGCCGCGGCCGGCGAGGCCCGCGCGCTCCTGGACCAGGTGGCCGACCTCCTGGACGGCGAGCCCGCGGACCTGCTCGTCCAGGAGGGCCGCAGCGTCGGGCGCGGCCTGACCGTCCTCGCCAGCCGGATCGGCGCCGACCTGATCGTCGTCGGCTCCCCCGAGGGCGGCGCCCGCGGCCGCATCGGCGTCGGCGCCGCCGCCGACCACCTGCTCCACTCGGCGACCGAGGCCGTGATGCTCGCCCCGTCCGGCCACCGGCCGCCCGACGAGCTGGCCCGGATCACGGTCATGTACGTGCGGCGGCCCCAGTGCGACGAGGCGGTCATCCGCGCCGCCCAGGCCGCCGAGCGGCTGGAGGTGCCGCTCCGGCTGGTCACCCTGGCCATCGGCGACGTCAACCCCGAGCCCCTCCGCGACGACCTCGCCCTCGCCATCCGGCTCGCCCTGGACTCCGCGGAACTGGTCCCCGAGGACGTCACCGCCGAGGTCGCCGAGGGCGACGACGTCGCGGACGCGCTCGAGGACGTGGACTGGCCCGAGGGCGAGCTGCTGGTCTGCGCGTCCAGCGAGGACGCCGCCGCCCACCGCGTCTTCCTGGGCGAGGTGGCGCTCAAGGTCCTGCGCGCGGCGCCCTGTCCGGTCGCCGTCCTCCCGCGAGGCTACTACTGAGTAGTCCCTTATGACCGTTTCCCTGGAAGCGGTTGCCGCCCACCGTTTACCTCGGCTACATTCCGTCGAGATCGGAACGTGACCTTGGACCGGGGCGCGTTCCGTCCCCCGATCGGGCGCCACCTCGCCCGAACGAGCGAGGCGCGTCAGGAGCGAGATGGACCCGATCGGCAAGAAGCTGCTCGACATCGCCACGAAAGAGCTCGGGTACACCGAGAAGGGCGACGGCTACACCAAGTTCGGCGAGTGGTACCGCAAGAACCTCGACGGCGACCACGACGAGTACTTCTCGACGGCGCCCTGGTGCGACATGTTCCTCGCCTGGGCCGCCGACAAGGCCGACGTCGCCGGCCAGGCCGGGCAGTTCGCCTCCACCATCGACCACGCCAAGTGGTTCAAGAAGAACGACGCCTGGGGCCACGACCCCGAACCCGGCGCCATCGTCTTCTACGACTGGAACGGCTCCGGCGACATCGACCAGATCGACCACGTCGGCATCGTCGAGAAGGTCGACGGCCACACCCTCCACACCATCGAGGGCAACGCCGACGGCTACAAGCTCATGCGCAAGACCCGCGACATGGACTCCGTCGTCGGCTTCGGCTACCCGTCCAAGATCAAGGTCGAGGCCAAGTACACCCCGAAGCACGCCGCGCCCGCCCCCGCCGTCGACCAGGTCGGCGCCCCCGCCGCCACGACGCGCACCCACGAGCAGCAGCAGCACTCCCCCGCCCCCGAGCACGTCCCCGCCCAGGAGGTCGTCCTCGGCGGCATCCTCGCCTTCGTCCTCTGCGGCACCGTGGCCCTCGCGGCCGGACGCGCCGCCGCCGCGAAGGCCCCCACGTCGCCGCCCATCCGCGTCCGCAAGCGCGGCAAGCACCACCGCCCCGCCACCCCGGTCGCCCTCCCCGCCGACGTCACCCCCGCCGACCTCGACGCCGCGGACGCCGGCACCACCCTGATGCCCGCCATCTCCCTCGCCGCCGCCCACGCGGCCGAGGACCGCGAGTTCTGGGGCCGCATCGCCCACCTCGAAGAGGACAGCGAGCTCGACTTCTGGAACACCCTGCACGCCGAGCTCACCGACTCCGCATCCGACCGGTACGCAAGCACTCCAGGATTCCGCTAGAGTTGTTCGTGCGAGCCCGGGGGGCGACCCCCGGACCGGCACGCGGACGTGGCTCAGTTGGTAGAGCATCACCTTGCCAAGGTGAGGGTCGCGGGTTCGAATCCCGTCGTCCGCTCTGAGAGGCCCCCGTCAGGCAGGCCTCGCTCTGGTGGAGTGGCCGAGAGGCGAGGCAACGGCCTGCAAAGCCGTGTACACGGGTTCAAATCCCGTCTCCACCTCGCAGCACACGCAAGGGCGATTAGCTCAGTGGGAGAGCGCTACCTTGACACGGTAGAGGCCAC
>NZ_JBEZJP010000195.1:0-13751 GCF_040653175.1 Actinomadura sp. NPDC048032 | reverse complement strand
AGCGTGTGATGCAAGTAGGCCAGCCGTGGCAGATGCCGGCGAGTCGCGACGGCGTTAGGGCAGGCCAGGCAGAGCAGGAACGAGGCGGTGCAAGGGACACAGCATGAGCGAAGCGATGTTCGCGGCCGTCGATCTCGGGGCGTCCAGCGGGCGGGTGATGGCCGGGCGCGTCGGGCCGGGCACCCTCGCCCTGGAGGAGATCCGCCGCTTCCCGAACCGCCCCGTGCGGGTCAACGGAACCCTGCACTGGGACATCCTCGGCCTCTACGGCAACGTCCTGGACGGGCTCCGCTCCGCCCCACGCGGCCTGTCCTCGGTCGGCATCGACTCCTGGGCCGTCGACTACGGGCTCCTCGACGCGGAGGGCCGGCTGCTCGGCAACCCCGTCCACTACCGCGACGCCCGCACCGACGGCGTGATGGAGCGGGTGCGCGCCGAGCTGGGCGAGGACCTGCTCTACCGGACCTCGGGCCTGCAGTTCCTCCCGTTCAACACGATCTACCAGCTCGCGGCCGAGGACCTGTCCCGGGCCGCCACGCTGCTGCTCGTCCCCGACCTGCTGGCCCACTGGCTCACCGGGGAGATCGGCGCCGAGCGCACGAACGCCTCCACCACCGGGCTGCTGGACGTCCGGAGCGGCGCCTGGTCGGCGGACCTCATCGACCGGCTCGGCCTGCCCGCGCGGATCTTCCCGCCGCTGCACGACCCCGGCGCCGGCATCGGCACCCTGCGCGCGGACGTGGCGGCCGAGACCGGCCACGGCGCGCTGCGCGTCACGGCCGTCGGGTCCCACGACACGGCCTCCGCCGTCGCCGCCGTCCCCGCCGCCACCGACCGGTTCGCCTACATCTCGTGCGGCACCTGGTCGCTGGTCGGCGTGGAACTGGACGCCCCCGTGCTGACCGACGAGAGCCGCAAGGCCAACTTCACCAACGAGGGCGGCGTCGACGGGACCGTCCGCTACCTGCGCAACGTGATGGGCCTGTGGCTCCTCCAGGAGTCGCAGCGGACCTGGGGCGAGGCGGACCTGCCGGGCCTGCTCGCCGCGGCCCGGGACGTGCCCGGCCTGCGCAGCCTCATCGACCCCGACGACCCCGAGTTCCTGCCGCCCGGCGACATGCCGGCCCGCATCGCCGCGCACTGCCGCCGCCGCGGGTTCCCCGAGCCGTCCACCCCCGCCGAGACCGTGCGCTGCATCCTCGACAGCCTCGCCCTCGCGCACCGCGCCACGCTCCGCCAGGCGGCGCGCCTGTCGGGGCGGGAGATCGACGTCGTCCACCTGGTGGGCGGCGGCAGCCGCAACGACCTGCTGTGCCGGCTGACCGCCGACGCGAGCGGGCTGCCGGTGGTGGCCGGCCCCGTCGAGGCGACCGCCCTCGGCAACGTCCTGGCGCAGGCCCGCGCGCACGGCGCCGTCGCGGACCTCGCCGGGTCACGCGCCCTGGTCGCCGCCACCCAGGACCTGCGCCGCTACGAGCCGTCGGGCGACGAGGCCCGCTGGAGCCAGGCCGCCGCCCGCCTCGGCCTGGAGGACTGACCGGCCGCGGATGTCACGGTCGCGGGACGGTTTACCCTCCCGAGGTTGACATGGGACGCCCGAGGGCCGTTCATAGCTATGTACATACGGTCCAAGGCCGCCGTCGCGGGTGGGCAAGGCGCAGGCAGGGCGTGTTGTCCTGCCTTATTGACGTTCCACCCGATAAGGTGAATCCCGCTCGTTCAGAGGTACCGCAACAAGAAGCATGGCCACGGCGTATCGGCCGCCTGTCGCTGTTGGGGTGTGGACATGGAGGGTCGTGCGGCCCATGCCGCCGGGGGTCCCGGCAACGCTCCGCTCGTGGGGCGCCGGGACGCGCTGCACCGGATCGACCGCGCTCTCGACGCGGTCGAGAGCGGCTACGGCCTCGTCGCGCTGGTCGGCGAGCCCGGCGCCGGCAAGACGCGGCTGCTGAACGAGCTCGCGGACTGCGCGACCGCCCGCAAGCTGCCGTTCGTCGCGGGGCGCGCGGCCGAGTTCGAGCAGGAGATGCCGTTCGGCGCCGTGGTCGACGCGCTCGACGACCGCCTCGAGGAGCACTCCCTCGACCTGCCGCCCGGCGCGCTGCGCCTGCTCGGCACCGTGTTCCCCGCGCTCGCCGACCTGTCCGGCGACCCGCCCGCCGCCTCGCCGGAGTCGCGGGTGGCGCGCTACCAGCTGCACCGCACCGTCCGGCACCTGCTGGAGGCGCTCGCCGAGCCGTCCGGGCTGGTGCTGATCCTCGACGACCTGCACTGGGCCGACGACGCGACGATCGAGCTGCTGGACCACCTGGTCCGCCACCCGCCCCGGGCGCGGGTCCTGCTGGCGGTCGCCTACCGTCCGGCGCAGGCGTCGCCGCGGCTGGCGGCGCTGGTGGACGCGGCGGGCCCGCAGGGCGCGCGGGTGGCGGTCGATCCGCTCACCCAGAGCGAGGTCCGCGAGTTCCTCGGCCCGGACGTGGGCCGCGCGCGGTGCGAGGCCCTGTTCAAGGCCAGCGGCGGCAACCCGTTCTACCTCGAGGCGCTGGCCAGGATGGCGGGCGGGACCGCGCCCGCGTCCGGCGCCGGCCTCGACAGGCACTGGGAGAAGGGCGTCGCGAACCTGACCGAGGTGCCGCCGGCGGTGCGGGCGGCGCTGCAGGTCGAGCTGAGTGCGCTGCCGCCGAGGGCGCTGCTGATGGCGCAGGGCGCCGCGGTGGCCGCGGACGTGTTCGAGCCCGCGCTCGCGTCGGTCGCGGCGGAGATGGACCAGAACGCCGCGCTCACCGCCCTGGACGTGCTGACCGGCCACGACGTGGTGCGTCCCGCGCCGGGCGGCCGGTTCCGGTTCCGCCATCCCCTGGTGCGGCACGTCGCCTACGCCTCGACGGCGGCCGGCTGGCGGATCGCCGCGCACTCGCGGGTGTCGGAGCGGCTGGCCGAGCTCGGCGCCCCGGCGGCCGTGCGCGCCCACCACGTGGTGCGGTCGGCGCGCTTCGGCGACGCCGAGGCGATCCGGACGCTGCTGGAGGCCGCCCGCGCCGTCGCGCCGCAGGCGCCCGCGACCGCCGCGTACTGGCTGCAGGCCGCGCTGGACCTGATGCCCGGCGCCGGCGCCGGCGCCTATCCCGACCGGGTGGAGCTGCTGGTCGAGCTGGCCCAGGTGCAGGCCGTCAGCGGCCATGCCGAGGAGGGCCGCGAGACCGCCCGGACGCTGCTGGGGCTGCTGCCGCCGGACGACACCGTCCGCCGCGCCCGCACCGTGCACATGTGCGCGATCATGGAGCGCCAGCTCGGCCGGATCCACGAGGCCCGCGCCCTGGTCCTGGACGAGCTGCGCCGCAGCACCGACCGGCAGACCCCCGAGGCGGTGCTGCTGCGGATCCGGCTCGTCGCCGACCGGATCCAGCGGATCGACACCCGCGGCTCGCACGCCATCCTGGAGACCATCCCCGACAGCGCGCCCGGGTGGGGCCCCGGCCTGACGGCGGCGGTCGCGGCGATGCGCCCGATGGTCGCCTACGGGCGCGGCGAGGTCGCGGAGGCGATCGACCGCGCCCAGACCGCCGACCGGCTGTTCTCCGCGGCGTCCGACAACGACTTCGCCGACTGCCTCGACTGCTTCGCCTGGCTGGTGTTCGCCGAGTCGTTCCTCGGCATGTACGACGAGGCGCTGCGGCACGCCGAGCGGCTGGTGTCGATCACCCGCACGACCGGGCAGACGTTCGTGCTCGGCTACATGCTGTCCGGGCAGTCGCGCGTCCTCGCCCAGACGGGGCGGCTGGAGGAGGCCGCCGCCGTCGCCGACGAGGCCACCGCGGTCGGCCGCGACCTGCGCTCGCAGGAGGTGCTGGCCTACGGGCTGATCCAGCAGTGCCTGACCGCGTCCTGGATGGGCGACCACGAGCGGGCGCTGCGGGCCGGGGACGAGGCCGTCGCCAACGACACCGGGTCGGGCGAGTGGTGGACCCACATGGCGCACGTGGCCCGC
Organism: Actinomadura sp. NPDC048032; assembly: GCF_040653175.1. Classification (NCBI taxonomy): domain Bacteria; kingdom Bacillati; phylum Actinomycetota; class Actinomycetes; order Streptosporangiales; family Thermomonosporaceae; genus Actinomadura; species Actinomadura sp. NPDC048032. Next base: position 9,763 of record NZ_JBEZJP010000195.1, on the reverse strand, counting down.
GCCATCGCGGTGATCAACGAGGGCCGGCTGGAGGAGGGCGCCACCGCGCTGATCGCCGCCTGCGGCGACGGCACCCTCGGCCTGGACTTCAGCACCCTGGTGATCTGCGCGGAGGCGCTGGCGTCGGTCCGCGCCGCGCAGGAGAACGGCGCCGACGCGGCGCACTGGGCCGACATCGCCGAGGCGATCGCCGACCCGCTGCTGACCGGCGACGCCGGCCTGGCCCGGCTGACCCGGGCGCACGCGCTCCGCTCCGCCGACCCCGCCGCGTCCGCGGCGGTGGCGGCGGAGGCCGCCGACCTGCTCGCCAAGGCGGGGCGGCGGCCCGAGGCCGGCCGCGCCGAACTGGCCGCCGGGCTCGCGCACGCCGCCGCGGGCGACCGGTCCCGCGCCCGGGACCGGCTGCGCGCCGCCGCCGAGGTCTTCGAGTCGTGCGGGATGAAGGGGCTGCTGGCGCAGGTCGTCCGCGAGCAGCGGCGGCTCGGTGTCCGGGTGCCCTCCCCCGGGACGCCCGCACGCGGCGCCAAGGGCAGGAAGGACCTGCCGTTCGGGCTCTCCCCGCGCGAGCACGAGATCGCGCTGCTGGTCGCCGAGGGCAACAGCAACCAGCAGATCGCCGAGCGGCTGTACCTCAGCGTCCGGACCGTCGAGACCCACCTCTCCCGCGTCTTCGGCAAGATCGGCGTGTCCTCCCGGGTCGGCGTCGCGACCGCGATGAACCGTTCCGAGTAGATCCGACTCTTACTTCACGTACGTCCCGTACGTCCGGTGGGTTCGCCCGCACCCGTAAGTACGGGTTCTCCACGATGCCGCGCCGATATCTGCGTTTGGCAGGGTTGGACCGTCAGGAAGCGGAGGAGATCGACATGGAGCAGCAGCGGATCGCGCGCTTCACGCACGCGGGCGTCGCCGACGCCGAGGTGTCCGCGCACCCCTTCGCGACCGAGGACGGCCTCGGCCTGAACCTCACCCGGTTCCGCCGGAGCGACTGCGACGACGTCGTCCTGCTGGTGCACGGGCTGACCACGTCCAGCGACATGTACATCATGCCGGAGCACGCCAACCTGGTGAACCACCTGCACGACGCCGGGTTCGGCGACGTGTGGGCGGCCGACCTGCGGATCAGCGGCCGGTTCCCCTACAACGCCGAGGCCTCGCGCCACGACCTGGACGCCATCGCGCTCCACGACCACCCGGCGATGCTCGCCGAGCTGCGGCGCCACGTCGGCGACCGGCGGATCCACGTGATCTCCCACTGCGTGGGCGCGATCTCGTTCTCGATGGCGCTGTTCGCCGCCACCGTCACCGGCGTCACCAGCCTGGTCTGCAACAGCGTCTCGCTCACCCCGCGCACCCCGCGCTGGTCGAAGATCAAGCTCGGCTACGGGCCGGCCCTCATGGAGTACGTGCTCGGGCCCTGCCACCTGGACCCCCGGTACGCGAACGCTCCGGTGCTGACGCGCGGCTGGATGCTCGCCAAGGCCGTCGCCCCGTTCCACCGCGAGTGCGACGAGCCGGCCTGCCACATGCTCAGCTTCATGTGGGGCGGCGGACAACCGATCTTCACGCACGGCAAGATGTCGCCGGTCACGCACGGGCGGCTGCCCGACCTGTTCGGGGCCTGCAACGTCAACTACTACCGGCACCTCCACGCGATGGTGAAGGCGGGCCGCGCGGTGAAGCGCCACCCGCGCGACCCCCGCTCGGCCGCGCTGCCGGACGACTACCTGTCGCGCGCCGCCACGGTCACGACGCCGATCCTGTTCCTCACCGGAGACCGCAACCACGTGTTCACCGATTCCAACATCGTCTGCCACCGCGCCCTGGAGAAGATCACTCCCGGGCTGCACGAGCTGGCGGTCCTGCCCGGCTACGGCCACCAGGATCCGTTCATGGGGGCCGCCTCCGCGACCGAGGTGTTCCCGCAGGTCGTGGACTTCCTCAAGCGGAAGGCGGGCTGAGCGATGAGCGAAGACGGCGGCGCGGCCGAGCACGTCGACGCGGTCGTGGTCGGATCCGGGTTCGGCGGATCCGTCACCGCGTACCGGCTGGCGGAGGCCGGGCAGCGGGTCGTCCTGCTGGAGCGCGGGCAGCCGTACCCGCCCGGCAGCTTCCCGCGCTCCCCCGCCGAGTTGGGGCGGGCGTTCTGGGACCCCGACGCCGGCCTGTACGGGATGTACGACGTGTGGGGGTTCAAGGGCTGCGACTCCGTCGTGTCCTCCGGCCTCGGCGGCGGCTCCCTGATCTACGCGAACGTGCTGCTGCGCAAGGACGAGCGCTGGTTCGTGCACGACCGGCCGGGGCCCGGCGGGGGGCACGAGCCGTGGCCGGTCTCGCGCGCCGACCTGGACCCGCACTACGACGCCGTCGAGCGGATGATGGGCGCGACGCCGTACCCGCTGGACCAGGTCCCCTACGACGACACCCCGAAGACGCACGCGATGCAGGACGCGGCGGCCGAGCTCGGCCTGCACAGCACGCTGCCGCCGCTCGCGGTCAGCTTCGCGCCGGAGCCGGGCGGCACGCCCGGGGTGAGCCTGCCGATCGCCGACCCCGCGTACGGCAACCTGCACGGCGCCCGCCGCCGGACGTGCAAGCTGTGCGGCGAGTGCGACATCGGCTGCAACGAGGGCTCCAAGAACAGCCTCGACCACAACTACCTGTCGGCGGCGGCGCACCACGGCGCCGACATCCGCACCTCCCACGAGGTGAAGGCGATCCGGCCGCGGCGGGGCGGCGGGTACGAGGTCGACTACGTCCACCACACGGACCTGTCCGCCCGCAAGCGCCGCCTGCCGATCCGGACGATCACGTGCGACCGGCTGGTGCTGGGCGCCGGCACCTACGGCACCACGTACCTGCTGCTGAAGTCCCGCGCGGCGTTCCCCGGCCTCAGCTCGGCGCTCGGCACCCGTTTCTGCGGCAACGGCGACCTGCTGACGTTCCTGATGCGGGCCAAGGACCGCAACCGGGTCCGCCCGCTCAACGCCAGCCGCGGGCCGGTGATCACCACGGCGATCCGGCTGCCGGACGACCTGGACGGCGTGCCCGGCGCGGGCCGCGGCGCCTACATCCAGGACGGCGGCTACCCCGGTTTCACCGACTGGATCGTGAACGGCTTCGACGTCCGCGGCGAGTTCGAGCGCGCGGTGGAGTTCCTGTGGGGCCGGTTCCGGGAGTTCTTCAAGGACGCGCCGGACACCAACCTGTCCGAGGAGCTCTCGGACCTGATCGGCGACGGGGCGCTGACGGTCAGCTCGCTGCCGCTGCTCGGCATGGGCCGCGAGACTGCCGACGGGCGGCTGCACCTGCGGGACGGCCGGCTCGCCGCCGACTGGAACGCGCGGACCAGCGAGGAGCTGTTCAACCGCGTCCGCAAGACGATGCGGGGGATCGCGGACGTGCTCGGCGCCGACTACGCCGACAACCCGATGTGGTTCCGCAAGCGCATCATCACCGTCCATCCGCTGGGCGGTGCCCCCATGGGCGGCCACCCGGGCGAAGGCGTCTGCGACGCCTTCGGCGAGGTGTTCGGGTTCCCGGGCCTCTACATCGCCGACGGGGCGGCGATGCCCGGCCCGGTGGGCCCGAACCCCTCGCTGACGATCGCCGCGCAGGCCGACCGGCTGGCCACGCGGCTGCTGGAGAGGACCGCCCCGCCCGCCACGGGGGCCGAGCCGGCCGGGGGAGCCGGCTCGCCAGGCGGGGCGGGGAACGGCTCGGCGTACGGCCCCGCATCGGGGAGCCGCGGTGGGACACGGGGACCGTCCACCGCGGTCGCGGGCCGTACGTCGCTGTCGTTCACCGAGGAGATGAAGGGGTTCGTCACCTACGGGGAGTCCGACACGCGGATCGGCGAGCTGGCCGAGGGGCGCCTGCCCCTGTCGTTCCGCCTGACGATCACCGCGGCGGACACCGACCGCTTCCTGGCCGAGGCGGACCACGAGGCGACGGCCGCCGGATGGGTCGACGCGACGGGGCACGGGGGGCGCCGCCCGGTCGAGCGGGGCACGTTCAACCTGTTCGTCGCGGACGGGCCCGAGGACCGGCGGCTGATGAAGTACCGGCTGTTCTACACCGACGGCGAGGGGCGGCGGCGCACGCTGAGCGGGCGCAAGAACGTCCTGCACGGGCCGCCGACGCGGATCTGGCCGGACACCTCCACCCTCTACGTGCGGCTGCTGGACGGGCACGTCGCCGAGGACGAGGAGGACGGCGCGCCGGTCGTCGCGGCGGGCGTGCTGCACATCCAGCTGACCGACTTCGCGCGGCAGCTGACGACCTTCCGCGCGACGGGTCCCGACGGGGCGGGCCGGCTGCTCGACTTCGGCCGGTTCTTCGCCGGGGAGCTGTGGGAGGTCTACGGTCCCGACCCCGCCTGAGGGGTCCATGGTCGTGCAGGCCGAGGGAACTGCGGGGTGCTCTCGGCCTGCACCTTTTCTGCCGGAGGTCGTGCGGGGGGTCGCACGGCCTCCGGCTCACATCCCTCCCCGCGGGCCCGGACGCGGTCAGATGCCCTCGGCCTTGCGGGCGGGGCAGTCCGGCGGGCAGTGCTCGACGTGGGCGGGCAGCCATCGGGCGAAGGCCTTCAGCATCTGCCGGAGCCCGAAGCCGACGATCGGGCCGGTGCCGGGGATCAGCGGCTCGAACGTCGCCTCCCAGCGCAGGAACGTGCCGGCGTCCCGGCGCTCCAGCCGGACGTCCGACCGGTAGCTGCGCACGGGCAGGCCCGACAGCGCGACGTACCCGAAGTGCTCGTAGGGCTCGTAGGCGACGGTCCGCTCGCTGGCCGGCCAGATCTTCTTGACCGTCCCGACGCCGTAGGGGGCGGTGTCGCCCGCGCGCGCCCGCCGCGCCGGGGTGGGGAACCTGCCCCAGGCGCCCCACGCCTCGGGGACGGCCAGGTGCCGGAAGAGGTCGTCGGGCGAGGCGGCGGTGGTGGCGGTGGCCTGGATCATCGCCACACGCTACAGGCACGCCCGCGAAACCGGCAGGCCCAGCCGGGGCCCGTCAGGACGACTGCGCGCGGGCGCGGAACGCGGCGGCCTTGACCCGGTTCTGGCAGGCGGTGGAGCAGAAGCGGCGGGTGCCGTTGCGGGAGGTGTCGACGTAGACGCGGTCGCAGTTGGGGGCGGTGCAGACGCCCAGGCGGTCGTGCATCTCGCTCCCGATGACGATGGCGAGGCCGGTGGCGCAGGGACCGGCCCAGTCGTTCTCGTCGGATCCGTGGTAGTGGACGTGCCACGGGTGTCCGTCGTGGCGCTCCAGGCGGGGCCGGGCCTCGGTCGTCTCCAGGAGCCGGTTGACCTGCTCGGCGGCGCCGTCGACGTCGCCGGCGGCGACGGCGTCGAACACCACGCGCAGCTCGCGCGCGACGGCGGCGAGCGCGGGCAGTTCGGACTCGGCGGCGCGCGAGCCGCGCCCGACGCGCTGGAGGACGTCGGTGACGGCGGCGGCGAGCGCGGGCGGCGGGGGCGGGGTGTAGGCGCGGCCGCGCCGCTCCCCCGGGGTCAGCTCGTTGACGAGGCCGGCGGCCGCCTGCACCACCGCATCGGTATGACTGTTGAACTCCACTTGACCAGTTACGCCTTCCGGGTTCAGAATGTGACTGTCCAAAGCTTATACGACAGTCACAGGAGGGGTCATGACCATGCTCGACCACGAGGTCGCCAGCGCCTGGACCGCCCGCTGGGACGTCCAGCAGGAGGGCTACGTCCCCGACCGCGAGGAGCGGTTCACCGCCATCGTCGACGCCCTGGAGGCCGCGACCGGGCGGCCCGACCCGCTCGTCCTCGACCTCGGCTGCGGGCCGGGCTCGCTCGCCGGCCGGATCCTGGACCGCCTCCCCGGCGCGACCGTGGTCGCGGTGGACGCCGACCCGCTGCTGCTGTCGCTCGGCCGCGCCGCGCACGCCGGCCGGCCGGGTCTGGCCTTCACCGAGCTGGACCTGCGCGAGCCCGGCTGGGCGGCGCGGCTGCGGCTGGACCGGCAGGCCGACGCCGCCGTCAGCACGACCGCCCTGCACTGGCTGTCGGCCGCGCAGCTGCGCGTCGCCTACGGCGAGCTGGCGCGCGTGCTGCGCCCTCGCGGCCTGTTCCTCAACGGCGACAACCTCGGAGTGGAGGACCGCACGCCGGGCCTCGCGGCCCTCGACGTCGCCCTGCGCGAGCGCGAGCGGGCGCGCCGGTTCGGCGGGGACCGCCCCGAGGGCTGGGACCAGTGGTGGGACGCGGTCGCCGCCGATCCCGGCCTCGCCGGGCTGCGATCGCTGGCCCGCGACGAGACGACCGGCCACCACGGGTCGGAGTCGGCGCTGCTGTCCACCCATGTCGAGGCGCTGCGCGAGGCGGGCTTCGACGAGGTCGGGACGCTCTGGCAGCGCGGCGACAACCGCCTCCTCGCCGCCCTGCTGGGGGCCTAGCCGCGCCCGGCCGCCGTCAGTGCGCCTGCCCGTAGAGGCGTTCGACGTGCAGGCGGACGACGAGGCGGCGGTCCTCGACCATGACGCGGCGGTACTCGTCCCAGTCGGGGTGCTCGCCGCGAATGTCCCGGTACACCTCGACGAGCTCCTCGACGGCGGCGTCGTCCGGATCGGCGGCGACCGCCGTGAGCTCTGCGGTGCCCTCGGCGACCACCCACGACCAGCCGTCCGGCGAACCGACGTGCAGGCTCGCGCGCGGGTCGCGGGCCAGGTTGCGGGCCTTGGCCCGGTCGGCGGTGATCGAGATCCGGACGAGCCGGCGTTCCTCGTCGTAGTGGTAGTTGATCGTGGACAGCTGGGGCCGCCCGTCGCCCTTGAGGGTGGCCAGCACCCCGATGTCCCGTCCCGCCAGGAGTTTCACCAGCGCCGCTTCGTCCGCCATCGTCGCCTCCATCGGTCGTCGGTCCTACCCGCGTCAACCCCTGGGCGGGCCGGTCGCTTCCCGGTCAGTTCAGGGCGAGGGCCGGGAACTCGAGGACGCGGGCGGACCGGGAGCCCGGCCCGCCCGCGTCCTCGCCCGCGTCCTCGCGGGCGGCGCGGCCGGTGAGGATGTGGCCGCGGAACACCGCGCCCTTCGCCGCGACCTTGACGGCGCGGAAGCCTCGCGGCGGCAGGGCGCAGAACCCGGTCCGCACGACGTCGTCGAACAGCGAGTCCGACACGACGTAGGCGAGGTCGCGGTCCGCGTCGTCGGCCAGCAGGCGGCGCAGCGGCGCCGCGTCCAGCAGCCGCTGGACGACGATGGGCGCGTCGCCCGCGGGGCCGAACGGCCCGGCCGTGAGCGTGCCGTGGTGCAGCGAGAGCCGGACGCGCAGGCGGAAGCGGCCGGCGTCCCGGTTGACCTCGCGCAGCGCCCCGTCGAGGAGGATGACGAACTCGCCGGCCACCGTCGCCGGGTCGACGCCCTCCGGCAGCGTGGCGAGCTCGCCGTCCCCGCCGACCTGCTTGTCCCAGCCCGCGCGGTCGAGGCCGACGCCGCGGGCGGCGCCGTCGAGCGCCTCCGTCAGCAGCCGCTGCGCGCGCAGCTGCTCGCGCGTGTCGCGCCGGCTGTACCCCTGGATGTCCACCGCCAGCAGCAGGCGGTAGCTGAGCTGCACTTCCCCGTTCTCCATCACCATGCCGATCCCCGCCCTCGGTCTCTGTGGGCAAATGGGCCCGATGCCCGCATTCGCTCCAAAGCGTGGAGTGAGCGTTGCCCGGCGAAGGTTCCGATGCGCGGGTCGGAGTCTCGCCTCCCGTACGCACCCTGAGACGCACCTCGGCGATCCCTGGGACTGGACGGTAAGGAAAAGGTGGCGAACAAGTAAGAGCCATTGCGGAAAATCCCCCACGAAACGGCCTCGGTTGAACCGCGCGGCGCGGGGTCCCGTACTGCCTCCCAACGTGACACCCACGGTCACCGCGTCGCCCCGCACCCCCTCGCACCCCCGCCGGAGACCCCGATGGCCCACAGATCACCGGCCGCCTCGGCCACCCGCGAACGCCCTCCCGGACCGTGGAGCTGGTTCCGCGGCCCGCGGCCCTCCGGCGGCGTGGACGACCAGGTGATCGTGACCGAGCTGTACCGCGTGTACGGCCGCCCCCTGCTGTCGTTCGTCCTGCGCCTCACCGGCGGCGACCGGCACTGGGCCGAGGACGTCGTCCAGGAGACGATGATCCGCGCCTGGCGCAGCGCGCACCAGCTCGACGAGAACGCGACGTCGCTGCTGCCCTGGCTCGCGACGGTCGCCCGCCGGATCGTCATCGACGACCAGCGCCGCAAGAACGCACGGCCGCAGGAGGCGGGCGAGGGCCCGCTGGAGAACATGCGCGTGCCCGACGGGTTGGAGGATCTGCTGCGCTCCGTCGTCGTGTCCGAAGCCCTCCTCGCCCTGTCCCCCGCCCACCGAGAGATCCTCAACGAGACCTTCTTCCGGGACCGCTCGGTGAACGAGGCCGCCAGGCATCTCGGGATCCCCGTGGGCACCGTGAAGTCCCGGGTCTACTACGCGCTCCGGGCACTGCGCGTCGCCCTGGAGGAGAGGGGCGTGACGCCATGAGAGCGCCGGACATGCCGCACGTCGACGTCGGCGCCTACGCCCTCGGCCTGCTGGAGGAGCCCGACCGCCGCGCGTTCGAGGCGCACCTGGCGACGTGCTTCTCCTGCCACGAGGAGCTCGGCGCGCTGAGCGGGATCGCCCAGACCCTGGACGGCATCGGCCCGATCGCCGACCCGGCGGAGGCGATGCCCGCGCCGCCCGAGCCGGCGGCGGTCACCGACCTGATCCGGCACCGGATCCGGCGGGAGCGGCGGCACCGGGCCGCGCGGGCGCTGGCCGCGGCCGCCGCCGGGGTGGTGCTGCTCGGCGGGGCGCTCGGCGCCGGGTACACGCTCGGCGCCGACCGCGGCTCCGCCGCCTCCGCGCCCGACGGCGGGACCGCCCAGCTGCTGCGGGACGGCCGGGCGATGTCGGCGACCGACGCCGGCACCGGCGTCACCGGGACGGTCGCGACGCAGCAGAAGGCGTGGGGCAGCCGGGTCGCGCTGCGGCTCAGCAAGGTCGGCGGGCCGCTCGCGTGCGAACTGGTCGCCGTGGACCGGCGGGGCAGGGCGCACACCGTCGTCGGCTGGTCCGTCCCCGAGAAGGGCTACGGCCTGCCCGGCTCGCCGCAGCCCCAGCTGGCGCTGCAGGGCGGCACGGCGCTGCGGCCCCAGGAGATCAGCCGGTTCGAGGTCCGCACGATCGGCGAGGGCCGCACGCTGCTGACAGTCCCGGCGTAGGCCCCGCCTCCCGGAACGCGCGGCCGGGCCGCTCCCCCGCGTCTCATAGGCTGAGGCCGTGAGTGCGACCCGACCGTCCGCCGGTCCCGAGCTGATGCTGCCGGGGCTCGGCGAGGTGTACGCGGCCTACGTCCGGGAGGCCGGCGCCCTGCCCGCGCAGCCCGGCGCGCTGCAGGCCGAGATGTGGACGTCGGCGCAGCTCGGCGGCCTGGAGGCGGCGGCCCCGCACGACGCCGCCCGGCGCGCCGCGCTCGGCGACCTGATCGGCTGCCTGCACGCGGCGGCCACCCCGGGCGCGCGGGCCTTCCTGCGGGCGCTCGCCGCGATCGGCCCCGCCGAGGGGCGCGGGGCCGCGGCCCGCGCCGCCGACCGCCTCGCCGGCGTCCCGGCGGCGCCCTGGGAGGACTCGCTCGGACGGGTCGTCCCCGGGCAGGCGTGGCTGATCCAGGAGGGGCCTCGTAGCCGAGCTCGCGGGCGGCGGCGCGGACGCGCTCCTGCGTCTCCTCGGAGGTCTGGATGCC
>NZ_JBEZJP010000194.1:0-13812 GCF_040653175.1 Actinomadura sp. NPDC048032 | reverse complement strand
GGCGCCGCCCCCGGAGAAGTCGCCGCCTCCCTGGCCGCCGCGGCGCTGCCCGCCGCGCTGGTTCCGGCCGCGCTGGTCCTGCCCCCGCTGCTCCTGACCGCGCTGGTCCTGACCGCGCTGCCCCGGGCCCCGCTGACCCTGGCCGCGCCGGTCCTGACCGCCGCGTCCCGGACGCGCGCCGCCCTCGCGCTGCTCGCGCTGCTCGCCGCGCCGACCGCCGCCGCCCTGCTGGTCGCGGCCCGGCTCGTCGTCCAGGCGCAGCGTGAGCGAGATGCGCTTGCGCTGCAGGTCGACGTCGAGGACCTTCACCCGGACGATGTCGCCGGGCTTGACGACCTCGCGGGGGTCGGAGACGAACTTGTCCGACATCGCGGAGATGTGCACGAGCCCGTCCTGGTGGACGCCGACGTCCACGAACGCGCCGAACGCGGCGACGTTGGTGACGACGCCCTCCAGGAGCATGCCGGGTTCGAGGTCGGCGAGCTTGTCGACGCCCTCCTTGAACGTGGCGGTCCGGAACGCCGGGCGCGGGTCGCGGCCGGGCTTCTCCAGCTCGGCGAGGATGTCGGTGACGGTCGGCAGCCCGAAGGTGTCGTCGACGAACTCCGCCGGCCTGAGCGAGCGCAGGACGGCGGTGTTGCCGACGAGGGACTTGATGTCCGTGCCCGCGGAGTCCAGGATCCGGCGGACGACCGGATAGGACTCGGGGTGCACGCTGGAGGCGTCGAGCGGGTCGTCCCCGCCGGGGATGCGCAGGAAGCCCGCGCACTGCTCGAACGCCTTCGGGCCGAGCCGCGGGACGCCCTTCAGCCCGGCGCGGCTGCGGAAGGGGCCGTTGGCGTCGCGGTGCGCGACGATGTTGTCGGCGAGGCCCTCGCCGATGCCCGACACGCGGGTGAGCAGCGGCGCGGACGCGGTGTTGACGTCGACGCCGACGGCGTTCACGCAGTCCTCGACGACGGCGTCGAGGGAGCGCGACAGCTTCACCTCGGACACGTCGTGCTGGTACTGGCCGACGCCGATCGACTTGGGGTCGATCTTGACCAGCTCGGCGAGCGGGTCCTGCAGGCGGCGGGCGATGGACACCGCGCCGCGCAGCGAGACGTCCATGCCGGGCAGCTCGCGGCCCGCGTACTCCGACGCCGAGTACACCGACGCGCCCGCCTCCGACACCATGACCTTGGTCAGCTCGAGGTCGGGGTGCCGGGCGATCAGGTCGGCGGCGAGCTTGTCGGTCTCGCGGGAGGCGGTGCCGTTGCCGATCGAGACCAGGTCGACCCGGTGCTCGCGGGCCAGCCGGGCGAGCGTCTCGATCGACTCGTCCCACCTGCGGCGCGGCTCGTGCGGGAAGATCGTGTCGGTCGCGACGACCTTGCCGGTCGCGTCCACGACGGCGACCTTGACGCCGGTGCGCAGGCCCGGGTCGAGGCCCATGGTCGTGCGGGTGCCGGCGGGCGCGGCGAGCAGGAGGTCGCGCAGGTTGGCGGCGAACACGCGGACCGCCTCGTCCTCGGCCTCCTGCCGCAGCCGGGTGCGCAGGTCGATGCCGAGGTGGACGAGGATCCGGGTGCGCCAGGCCCACCGGACCGCGTCCGACAGCCACTTGTCGGCGGGACGCCCCTGGTCGGCGATCGCGAACCGGCGGGCGATCTCCACCTCGTAGGAGCTGCGCGCGGCCGGGTCCTCCCCCGCCTCCTCGGGTTCCAGGTCGAGGTCGAGGACCTCCTCCTTCTCCCCCCGGAACAGCGCGAGGACGCGGTGCGAGGGCAGCTTCGCGAACGGCTCGGCGAAGTCGAAGTAGTCGGAGAACTTGGCGCCCGACTCCTGCTTGCCGTCCCGCACGCGCGAGACCATGCGCCCCCGGTTCCACATCCGCTCGCGCAGGGCGCCGATGAGGTCGGCGTCCTCGGCGAAGCGCTCGACCAGGATGGCGCGGGCGCCCTCCAGCGCGGCGGCCGCGTCGGCGACGCCCTTCTCTTCGTCCACGAACGCCGCGGCCTCGGCCTGCGGGTCGCGGGACGGGTCGCCGAGCAGCATCTCGGCGAGCGGTTCGAGCCCGGCCTCGCGGGCGATCTGGGCCTTCGTCCGCCGCTTCGGCTTGTACGGGAGGTAGATGTCCTCCAGCCGCGCCTTGGAGTCGGCCGTGATGATCTGCGCTCGCAGCTCGTCGGTGAGCTTGCCCTGCGACTCGACCGATTCCAGGATCGCGGCGCGGCGCTCGTCCAGCTCGCGCAGGTAGCGCAGCCGCTCCTCCAGCGCGCGGAGCTGGGCGTCGTCGAGCGCGCCGGTCGCCTCCTTGCGGTAGCGGGCGATGAACGGGACGGTCGCCCCGCCGTCGAGCAGGTCCACCGCGACCCGCACCTGCCCCTCGCGGACGCCGATCTCCTCGGCGATGCGCTCGGTGATGGGCCGCAGGGCGGGCCCGGGGCCCTGGCCGTCGGACGTCTGGCTGATGGTCGCTGTCACAGCTTGAATTCGCTTTCTCCCCTGAGTGTCGCCTGTGCATTGTCCAGGGAACGGGGCCGGTTGTCTTGTCACGCTCGAATGACGGTAGGCCTAACCCCACCGCATCCGTCACGAAGAGGGGGTCTAGCACCACCGAGCCGCGAGGGGCGAACGATGACAATGGTGGAGGTCCCACGGCGAACCCTTGGAGGAACGGTGAGTGAGCTACTGCGCGGGTACGGGCGGCGCGCCCTCGCCTGTTTCGGGCGGGCGGTCGTCCAGATCGTGCTGGCGTACGCGGTGAACCTGCCCTTGTTCATCGTGACCGTGCTGTCGATCGCGTTCATCCCGCTGGGGTTCGGGGTCGTCCTGGCTCCGGTGATGTTCCAGGCGATCCGGACGGTCGCCAACCAGCAGCGCGCGTGGGCGGCCGGGTGGTCGGGGGTGCGGATCCCCGTCCCGTACCGGGCGGAGCCGGCCGGGGCGGGCGTGTTCGGCCGGCTGAAGTGGGTCCTCGCCGATCCGGCCTCGTGGCGCGACCTGCTGTGGACGCTCCTGAACGTGCCGGTCGCGCTCGTCCTCGGCGTCCTCGCGGGCGGCCTGACGCTCTACGGGCTGGAGGGCGTGTTCGTGGCGCCGTGGGTGTCGCTGCTCACCGACTACGGCTGGGGTCCCTTCTGGCCGCTGAGCGACTGGGGCGTCATCGGCTTCGTCGGCACCATCGTGCTGGGCGCGGCGCTGACGGCGGTGTCCGTCCCGCTGGGGCCGCTGTTCCTGAAGGCGCACGCCAGGTTCTGCCAGTCCCTGCTCGCGCCGACGCGGGACGCGCTGGCCGAGCGCGTCGAGCGGCTCACCGAGACGCGTTCGGAGGCGGTGGACGCCTCGGCGGCCGAGCTGCGCCGCATCGAGCGCGACCTGCACGACGGCGCGCAGGCCCGGCTGGTCGCGCTGAGCATGAACATCGGCCTCGCCGAGGAGATGATGAAGCACGACCCCGAGACGGCGCAGAAGCTCCTGGCCGAGGCCCGCGAGGCGAGCGGGACGGCGCTGACGGAGCTGCGCGACCTGGTCCGGGGCATCCATCCGCCGGTCCTGGCCGAGCGGGGCCTCGACGGCGCGGTGCGCGCCCTCGCCCTCACCCTGCCGCTGCCCGTCGACGTCCGGATCGACCTGCCGGGGCGCGGCGACGCCCCGGTGGAGTCGGCGGCGTACTTCGCGGTCGCGGAGATGCTCGCCAACGTGGTCAAGCACTCGGCCGCGCGGCGCGCCTGGGTGCAGATCGAGCACCCCGGGGACCGGCTGATCATGATCATCGGTGACGACGGGACCGGCGGCGCCGACCCGGGGGCCGGGAGCGGAATGCGCGGTATCGAGCGCAGGCTGGCGGCGTTCGATGGGACGATGGCGGTGACGAGCCCGGTCGGCGGGCCGACCATCGTGACCATGGAGCTGCCGTGCGCGTTGTCATCGCCGAGGACCTCGCCCTCCTCCGGGACGGGCTGATCCGCCTGCTGGAGGCGTTCGGGTTCGAGGTCGTCGAGGCGGTCGACAACGGGCCGTCCCTGCTGAGGGCGCTGACCACGCACCGCCCGGACGTGGCGGTCGTGGACGTCCGGCTCCCGCCGACGTTCACCGACGAGGGGCTCAGGGCCGCGCTGGACGCCCGCAAGGAGATCCCGGGCCTGCCGGTCCTCGTGCTGTCGCAGCATGTGGAGCAGCTGTACGCGCGGGAGCTGCTGTCCGACAGCACGGGCGGCATCGGCTACCTGCTGAAGGACCGCGTGTCGGACGTCAAGGTCTTCGTGGAGGCGGTGCGCCGGGTCGCGGGCGGCGGCACCGCGCTCGACCCCGACGTGGTGGCCCAGCTGCTCACCCGGCACGCCCGCGAGGAGCCGCTGCAGCAGCTCACTCCCCGCGAGCGCGAGGTGCTCGGGCTGATGGCGGAGGGCCGCTCGAACGCCGCGATCGCCGCGAAGCTGTTCGTGACCGAGAAGGCGATCAGCAAGCACACCAACAGCATCTTCGGCAAGCTCGGGCTGCCGCAGTCCGAGGACGACAACCGCCGCGTCCTCGCCGTCCTGGCCTACCTGGGCGCCTGATCCCCGCCGCCTCCGGTCACGCGGCCCAGGGCGGGACGATCCGCTCGTCCCCCTGGGGCGCGATGGCGCACCGGGTCTCGTCCACCAGGGCTTCGGGGTCGTAGGCGAGGCAGCCCGCGTGGGCGGCGACGACGGCGGTGAAGCCGGCGTCCCCGGCCGTGATCTGGCGGGGCGCGTCGGCGGGCAGGACGACGGTGTCGCCGGCGCCCGCCTCCAGCTTGCGGCCGTCCAGGTCGACGGTGGCGTCGCCGTCGAGGAACGTCCACACCTGCTCGGTGTCGAACGCGTGCAGCGGACCGGTCTTGCCCGGCGTCCCCTTCACGCGCCAGACCGCGATCCCCTCGGTGCCGCCCTGGGTCGGCGTGGCGGCCGTGGTCATCACGCCGTTCGGCGTCTCGGTCCGGCGGCTCTCGGCGTTGCGGATGAGCGTCATGGTTCCCCGTCCCCTAAGTTAGACAATGTGGTTGTCCATATAGTCAACGAGGTTGTCTTTCATGTCAAGTGACGGCGGGCCGCGGGACGCGCCCGGGTTCGAGCTGCCGCTGCGGCTCTTCCTGGCGTTCCGCGTGATCATCGACGAGCTGCACGCCGAGCTGGCCCGGCAGGGGCATCCAGACCTGCGCCCGATGCACGGCTTCGTCTTCCAGGCCATCGGACCGGACGGCACGACGGCGGTCGAGCTCGGCCGCCGGCTCGGGGTGTCCAAGCAGGCCGCGGGCAAGATGGTGGAGTCACTGGAGCGGGCGGGCTACCTGGAGCGCGGCGCCGACCCCCGGGACGCGCGCCGCAAGATCGTCCGGCTGACCGCGCGGGGGGCCGACTCCCTCGTCCGGTCCGAGCGGATCTTCGAGCGGATCCGGGGCGACTGGGTCCGGACGCTGGGCGCCGACCGCATGCGGGCCCTGGAGGACGATCTCCGCCGGATGACGCCCGCGGACCTGTGGCGGCTCGACATGCCGGGGTGGTTCGGCGCGTCCTGATTTTTCTGCGCGCCCGGTGACCGTATGAGTCCAGGCAGTCGCTTAGACCACTCGTTCCGGCGTCCACGGGTCTCCCGCGAGCCCTTGTCGGCGCCGTTCGGCGCGGTTACGATCGGCCCAATTCTTAGGAAACTTTCCTAAGAGTTGGCGGGGATTCCTGTTTGCTTCGGGGGCCGAACCGAACGGAGAACCATGTCACGACCGGGCGGACGGCGGGCCATCGCGCTCGCCGGCGCAGCGACACTCGCGGCGGCCGCGGCCCTGCTCACGGCGCCCCCGGCGTCGTCGGCGCAGGCGGTCACCGCCACCTGCAAGAAGACCTCCGACTGGGGCACCGGCTTCGACGGCAACTGCACCATCACCAACGGCACCGGCTCGGCGATCAGCAGCTGGAAGCTGGAGGCGGACCTGCCGTCCGGGACGTCCGTCGGCAACGTCTGGAACGCGACCAAGACCGTCTCCGGGAACCACTACACGTTCGCCAACACCGGCTGGAACGGCACGATCGCCGCGGGCGCGAGCACCAGCTTCGGGTTCGGCGGCACCGGTTCCGGCTGGTTCACCGGCTGCACGATCAACGGCGCGACCTGCGACGGCTCCACGCCCCCCGAGAAGGACACCGAGGCCCCCTCGGCCCCGTCCGGCCTCCGCTCCACCGGCAAGACCGCCACCAGCGTGTCGCTGGCGTGGACCGCGTCGACCGACAACGTCGGCGTCACCGGCTACGACGTCTACAACGGCTCCGCCAAGGCGGCGTCGGTGACCGGCACCGGCACGACCGTCGGCGGGCTCTCGGCCAAGACCGCCTACACCTTCACCGTCAAGGCCAAGGACGCCGCCGGGAACACCTCCCCCGCGTCGGCGCCGGTGTCGGTCACCACCGACGAGGGCGGCGGCGGCAACCCCGGAGGCGGCGGGAACAAGGTCGTCGGCTACTTCACCGACTGGGGCGTCTACCAGCGCAACTACCACGTCAAGAACGTCGAGACGAGCGGCTCGGCCGCCAAGCTGACGCACATCAACTACGCGTTCGGCAACGTGACGGGCGGCCGGTGCGCGATCGGCGACTCCTATGCCGACTACGACAAGGCCTACACCGCCGACCAGAGCGTCGACGGCGTCGCCGACAACTGGGACCAGCCGCTGCGCGGCAACTTCAACCAGCTGCGCAAGCTGAAGAAGCTGCACCCGGACCTGAAGGTGCTGTGGTCGTTCGGCGGCTGGACCTGGTCCGGCGGCTTCGGCCAGGCCGCCCAGAACCCCGCCGCGTTCGCCGAGTCCTGCTACAACCTGGTCGAGGACCCGCGCTGGGCCGACGTGTTCGACGGCATCGACATCGACTGGGAGTACCCGAACGCCTGCGGGCTGACCTGCGACACCAGCGGGCCGGACGCGTTCAGGAAGCTGATGGCCGCGGTCCGCGCCAAGTTCGGGTCCGGCAACCTCGTGACCGCCGCGATCACCGCGGACGCGAGCGCCGGCGGCAAGATGGACGTCACCGACTACGGAGGCGCCGCCCAGTACGTCGACTGGTACAACCCCATGACCTACGACTACTTCGGCGCCTGGGACGCCAAGGGGCCGACGGCGCCGCACTCGCCGCTCACGTCCTACCCGGGCATCCCGCACGAGGGCTTCAACAGCACCGACACGATCTCCAAGCTCCGGGCCAAGGGCGTGCCGGCGAGCAAGCTGCTGCTCGGCATCGGCTTCTACGGCCGCGGCTGGACGGGCGTCACCCAGTCCGAGCCGGGCGGCGCCGCGACCGGCGCCGCGCCCGGCACCTACGAGGCCGGCATCGAGGACTACAAGGTCCTGAAGGGCAAGTGCCCCGCGACGAGCACGGTCGCCGGAACCGCGTACGGCAAGTGCGGCAGCGAGTGGTGGAGCTACGACACCCCGTCGACCATCCGCGGGAAGATGGGCTTCGCCGGCGACCAGGGTCTCGGCGGCGCCTTCTTCTGGGAACTCAGCGGCGACACGACGGGCGGTGAGCTGATCACCGCGATCAAGAGCGGTCTCGGCTGAGCTGTTCGCAGAAGGGGTACTCCCAGCCCCCTCAGACAGCCGAGACTTCGGGCCCCTGACCAACCGGACGCCGGTCAGGGGCCCGCCCCTTGCTCAGAGCAGGGACTGGCCTCCGTCCACCGTGAGGATCTCGCCGTTCATGTAGGTGTTGGCCATGAGGAACAGGGCGGCGGAGGCGGCCTCCTCGGCCGTCCCGAACCGTCCGAGCGGCATGGACCCGCCCGCCTCGGCCATCGCCGCGTCGCCCTCCGCGCCAGAGGCGGCTCCGTAGGCCGTCCGCAGCAGAGGGGTGTCGAAGGCCCCGAACCGGATCGCGTTGACCCGCAGGCGCGCGGGCGCGTACTCGACGGCGAGCGCACGGGTGAGCGTCTCGACGGCGCCGCCCGCCGCGACCGGCGCGGACATCCCCGGACGGGGACGCCTCACGAGGATGCCCGAGGTCAGCGTGATCGACCCGCCCGGGGGCATCCGGCGGGCGGCGGCCCGCGCGACGGCGAGCACCGCCCACGCCGGTCCCTCGACGGCGTCCCGCACGACGTCCCGGGTGAGCCCGGTGAGCGGCCCCATGCCGACGGGGCGCCCGGCCGTCACCAGCACGTGGTCGACGGTGCCGGCGCGCTCGAAGACCTCCTCCACCGCGTTCTCGTCCGTGACGTCGGCGGCCGTTCCCAGCACCTCGGCCGCGGTCCCGGCCGCGGCCACGCGCGCCACAGCGGCGTCCAGCCGGGTCCTGTCGCGGCTCGCGAGCACGATCCGCGCACCGGCCGAGGCGAGCAGCTCCCCCGCGGCCAGGCCGATGCCGGAGCTGCCCCCGAGGATCACCGCCGTGCGACCGGCGAGGCTCGCCGGGAGCGGTGAGCGGACCGGGACGGGTGCTTCGGTCGTGGTCATGCGTCCTCCACAAATAAACCATCTGGTTGTTTTAGAGTGCTCCCCGGACCGGCCGAAGTCAACCGGGTGGTTTAATCCGCGTATGGGCTACGACGCGGAGGCGACCCGCCGGCGGATCTTCCAGGCCGCCACCGCCGAGTTCGCCGCGCGCGGGCTCGCGGGCGCCCGGATCGATCGCATCGCCACCGAGGCACGGGCCAACAAGCAGGCCATCTACCTGTACTTCGGCGGCAAGGAGAAGCTGTTCGGCGCCGTGGTGCGCGCGAAGATGGCGGAGATCGGCAACGCGTCCGACATCGATCCGGACGGCCTGGCGGACTCCGTGGGCCGGCTGTTCGACTGGTACAGGGAGCACCCGGAGCTGGTCAGGCTGCTTCTGTGGGAGGCTCTGGAGACCTCGGGCCAGGTGCAGGGCGAGGCGGAGCGCCGCGAGGAGTTCCGGCGCAAGGCCGCGCGCTTCACGGAGCACGGCGGCGGACCCACGGACCCGGACCGCACGCGGGCCGTCCAGGACCTGATGTTCACCGTGTTCGGCCTCATCGCGTGGAACTTCGCCGTCCCGCAGTTGCGCCGGGTGATCCTGGACGAGGAGGACGACGCCGCCACCTTCGCGCGCCGCCGCGCGTCGGTCATGGAGGCGGCGCGGGTACTCGCCCGATCACACGGGTTCGGCTGAGCAGGTTCGACGACTTTGGGAGCTTCCTTGCAGAACTGGACGCCGCGTCAGGTCCAGGCCGAGCCGACCGCCGCGCTCCTCGGCTTCCTCTCATGATCACGGCGGTGCTGTTCGACCTGGACGGGACGCTCCTCGACCACGAGGACGCCGCGCGCCGGGCCGTCGTCGGGATGTTCCCGGACGAGGACCCGGCGCCCCTCGCCGCGCGCTGGGCGGAGCTCACCGACCAGGCGGTCGACCGGTACCTGGCGGGCGAGCTGAGCTTCGCCGAGCAGCGCCGCCTCCGGATCGTCACCCTCGCCCGGGAGCTCGGCCTCGGCGACTGGGACGACGCCCGCGCCGACGCGTGGCTCACCGGGTACGTGGCCCGCTACCAGGCGGCCTGGCGCCCGTTCCCGGACGCCGGGCCGGCGCTCGACGCCCTGGCGGCGCGCGGCCTGCGGCTCGGGGTGATCACCAACGGGGACGCCGCCCAGCAGCGCCTGAAGGTCGAGCGGATCGGGTTCGCCGCCCGGCTCCCGGTCGTCGTCGCCTCCAGCGAGGCGGGCGCCGCCAAGCCCGCCGCCGGGATCTTCCTGACGGCCTGCGCGGCCCTCGGCGCCGAACCGCACGCGGCCGCCTACGTCGGGGACCGGCTCGTCGTCGACGCGCAGGGCGCCGCCGCCGCGGGCCTCACCGGCGTTTGGCTCGACCGGTCCGGCGGCCCGTCCCCCGGCCCCCTGGACGTCGCGCGCATCACGACGCTGGACGCGCTCCCGTCCCTGCTCCGGGGCTGACGCGGCGTCGCCTCCGCGGCGGCAGCGGGTCAGCCGTCCTGCAGGACCGCCTCGATCTCCAGGACGATCTGGATCTTGTCGCTCAGCGCGAGCCCGCCGCCCGCCAGGGTCGTCGCCTCGCCCACGCCGAACTCCAGACGGCTGAGCTCGCCCGTCGCGGTGAACCCGGAGCGGGCGCCCTTGGACGGGTCGTCCTGCCGGAACGGGTCGGGACCGAAGCCGCCGACCTCCAGCCGGAGCGGGACCTGCCGGGTGACGCCGCGCAGCGACAGCTCGCCGTCCAGCACGAAGTCCTGGCCGTCGCGGCGCACGCCGGTCGAGCGGTAGGTCATGGCGGGGTGCTCGGCGACGTCCAGGAAGTCGGCCGACCTGACGTGCTCGTCGCGCTGCGCGTTGCCGGTGTCGACCGACGCCAGGTCGATCGTCGCGGTCACCGACGAGTCGAGAGGGTCGGCGCCGGTCACGATCGTCCCCTCGAACGTCCCGAAACGGCCGCGGACCCGGCTGACCATCAGGTGCCGGACGGTGAAGCCGACCCCGGAGTGGAGGGGGTCGATGGTCCAGGTCCCGGCGACGTAGCCGGGGATCTCGACAAGCTGGGCCGTCATGGTGTCTCCTACGGTTATGGAAGGTAAGGCAGTTCCTTTCGGGAACCGCTTCCATGGTGCGGACAACCCGATATCCGGCACAAGAAGGCACTTTTTTCTGCCCCGGTCACCTGGAGGGAACCAATGGAGCACACCGCCGTCGGCTGCCGCGCCCGCGAGATCCTCGACCGCATCGGCGACAAGTGGTCGCTGCAGGTCATCGCGGTGCTCGGCGAGCACACCAAGCGGTTCACCGAGCTGCGGCGCGAGATCGACGGCATCAGCCAGCGGATGCTCACCGTCACGCTGCGCGGCCTGGAGCGTGACGGCATCGTCACCCGGACCGTCTACCCCGTGGTCCCGCCCCGCGTGGAGTACTCGCTCACCCCGCTGGGCGCGACGCTGATGGACGCGGCCGGTACCTTCGTCGCCTGGGCCGAGGACCACCTCGGCCAGATCGACGCCGCCCGCGCCGAGTACGACGCCCGCCAAATGGACGTGCAGGCGGAGGACGCCCGGCGGTAAAGTGGACGGCGATGGTCATTCACGAGGTGGGACGGCGAGCTAGCCGCGCCGAGCTGGGGAACGTGCAGACGTGCCCGGCCCGGCTCGGCGGTGTGCGCCGTCATCCCATCGACCTCGTGAGGCCGTCCCATGCGCTCGACTGACATCCGTTCGACCTTCCTGGGCTTCTTCCAGGAGCGCGACCACCGCGTCGTGCCGTCCAGCCCGCTGATCCCGTCCGATCCCACGCTGCTGCTGGCGAACGCGGGCATGAACCAGTTCAAGCCGTACTTCCTGGGCGAGACCACGCCCGAGCACCCGCGCGCCGTGTCCGTGCAGAAGTGCGCGCGCACGTCCGACATCGAGAACGTGGGCCGCACCACGCGGCACGCGACGTTCTTCGAGATGCTCGGCAACTTCTCCTTCGGCGACTACTTCAAGGCGGAGGCGATCGCCTGGGCGTGGGAACTGCTCACCCGCCACTACGACCTCGACCCGCGACGCCTCTGGGTCACCGTCTACCTGGACGACGACGAAGCCGTCCGGCTCTGGCGGCGCGTGGGTGTCCCCTCTGAGCGGATCCAGCGGCTCGGCATGGAGGACAACTACTGGTCGATGGGCATCCCCGGCCCCTGCGGGCCGTCCTCCGAACTGCACTACGACAGGGGGCCGTCCTTCGGCCGCGAAGGCGGACCCGCGGTGGACGGCGAGCGGTACCAGGAGCTCTGGAACCTCGTCTTCATGCAAAACCTCCGTGGCGAGGGCTCCGGCAAAGACGATTACCCGATTCTCGGCGAGCTCCCTGCACGGAACATCGACACGGGGCTCGGTCTCGACCGGCTCGCTGCGGTGCTGCAAGACGTGGACACCGTCAGCGAGACGGATCTGCTTGCGCCGACGTTCCGGCTCGTCCAGGACATGGCGGGCCGCGCCTACCCGGGCCGCGACGGCGAGGACTCCATGTCCTTCCGAGTCGTCGCGGAACACTCCCGCTCGGTCGCGTTCCTCATCGCGGACGGCGTCATGCCCGCCCGCGACGGCCGCGGCTACGTCCTGCGCCGCCTGATGCGCCGCGCGATCCGGCACGCGCGCAGGCTCGGCATCGACGGCCCCACCCTGCCCGCGCTGACCTCCAGCGTCGTCGGCAACCTCGGCGACGCCTGGCCGGAGCTCTCCCGGCGCTCCGACCTCATCGAGCAGGTCGTCCGGGCCGAAGAGGAGGCGTTCGAGCGGACGCTGCGCCAGGGCTCCCAGCTCCTCGACGCGGCGATCGGCCGCGCCACCACCGCCATCTCCGGGCGGACGGCCTTCGAACTGCACGACACCTACGGCTTCCCGATCGACCTCACGGTCGACGCGGCGCGCTCGGCCGGCCTCACGGTCGACGAGGACGCGTTCGCCGAGCTCCTCGACGAGCAGCGCCGCCAGGCGCACCGCGCCGGGCAGGGCCGCAAGGGCGGCGCGGTCGCGCGCCAGGACCTCTACCGCCGCGTCGCCGCGGCGCACGGCCTCACCGACTTCGTCGGCCACACGTCCGAAACAGCGGAAACACAGATCGGCGCCCTCCTCGGCCCGGACGGCGAGGTGCCCACCGCCACCAGGGGCGACGAGCTGGAGGTGATCCTGACCCGCAGCCCGTTCTACGCGGAGTCGGGCGGCCAGGTCGGCGACACGGGCACGATCCGCACGTCCGGCGCGACCCTGGAGGTCGTCGACACCCGCCCGGGACTGGACGGCCTGCACGTCCACACCGTCCGCATCGTGGACGGCGAAATCCGTCCCGGCGACGACGCCGAGGCGATCGTGGACGCGGACCGCCGCGCGGCCACCGCTCGCTCGCACAGCGCGACCCACGTCCTGCACGCGATGCTGCGCCGCACCCTCGGCGACCACGCGGCGCAGCAGGGCTCCCGCGTGGAGCCCGGACGCCTGCGCTTCGACTTCGCGCACTTCTCCCCCGTCGACACGGACCGCGTCCAGACCCTCGTCAACGACTACCTCCTGGACGACCCCGAGGTGCGCGTCTGGGAGGCGACCCGGGCGGAGGCGGAGCGCGCGGGCGCGATCGCCCTGTTCGGCGAGCGGTACGGCGACGACGTCCGCATCGTGGACATCGGGGACGCCTCCCGCGAACTCTGCGGCGGTACCCACGTCGGCCACGGCTCGCAGGCGGGCCCCGTCCACATCGTCGGCGAGTCCTCCATCGGCACCGGCCTGCGCCGCATCGAGGCCCTCACCGGCGCCGACGCCCTTCGCCACCACGACCGCACCGCGCTGCTGCTGAAGGAGCTCGCGGCGCTGCTGAACGTCCGTCCCGACCAGGCCCCGGACCGCCTACGGCAACGCCTGGAAACACTCGCGGAGACCCAGCGCCGCCTGGAGGAGCTGCACCGCGCCGAGCTCGACCGGCACACCGACCGCCTGGCGTCCCTCGCCGAGCCGGTCCCCGGCGGCTGGCTGGTGGCGCACACCGTCCCCGGCCTGACCGGCGCGGACCTGCGCACCATCGCGACCGGCGTCCTCACCCGCCGCGACCAGCGCGGCCTCGTCGTCCTCGGCACCGAGTCGGACGGCAAGGCGGTCCTCGTCGCGGCGGCCGGCGCGTCCACCGGAGTCCAGGCGCGCGACCTGCTGACCGGAGCGGCCCGCGAGGTCGGCGGCGGCGCGGGCGGCAAGGGCCCGCTGGCGAACGCGGGCGGCCGCCGGCCCGAGAACCTCCCCAAGGCGATCACCACCGCGGCAACGGAGGCCCGCACCCTCCTGGCGACCCAGACGTGACCCCCGCCGCGGGGCGGCCGCCCCCCCCGACGGCCCCGGGGGCCGGGG
>NZ_JBEZJP010000193.1:0-13869 GCF_040653175.1 Actinomadura sp. NPDC048032 | reverse complement strand
GATGAGGATGGGCGTTTGAGCGGCGCCGTCACGGAAGGCGTCCTCCACTCTGGACGCCTCAGCCGCCGACGAGCGGGACGAGCCTGATGAAGACCAGGTCGGGGTCGCCGGTGAGGTCGATCTCCTCGTCGAGGTCCTCGACCTGCCGGTCGGCGGCGAGGACGAAGAACCCGTTGCCCAGGAAGGCGCGCTCGGCGATGTCGGCCTGCCGCTCCCAGTCCAGGCGGCGGGGCTCGCGCAGGCGGTAGCCGTTCAGCTCGGCCTCGGCGCCGTCCGGGCGGACCAGGCCGTGGAACCGGTCGGAGGGGCGGGCGTTGTGCCGGGCGACCTCCTCGCGGACCCGGAGCCTGATCAGCTCCCTGAGGGTCATCCGGTCGGGCAGCCCGCCCACCTGGAACGCGGCGACGGGCGCGCCGGCGGCCGTCTCGTCGCGGAAGTTCACGGCGGTCATCAGGCGCCTCGCTTGATCTGCGTCAGGATGGACTCGTCGTCGATCGCGGCGTCGGCGGCGAGCAGGAACGCCTTGCTGAGGATGAGGGAGAGCCGCTCGTCCTCGAAGGGCAGGAAGACCTTGGCGCCCGCGGCGCGGCGCTCCGGGACGACGCACAGGAACGCGTCGTCCGGCTCCATCACGATGTTGGCCGAGCCGAGGTGGATCCTGTAGGTGCGCAGGTCGCCGCGCACGACCAGGTGGCGGCCCTCGATCGAGCAGCGGTCGGCGATCTTCGTGCGCGGAAGGACGCGTTCCAGGGCGTCCCGGCGCGTCCGGGCCGACTCGCCGAGGTCGGCGTACCACGCGCGCACCCAGTACTCGTGGGCCTCGCCGTCCTCCCACATGGGGTCGGCGGCGATGGAGGTGACGCCGACGAACAGGTCCACGTCGCGCATCGCCTCGCTGAACACCAGCGGCGGGACGTCGGCGAGGGCCGCCTCACGCCAGCCGCCGTCGCCGCGGCGGTCGAACACCACCCGGTTCGTGCCGGCGATCTCGTGCTCGCCCTGCCAGTCGGCCAGGACGTGGGAGAACCTGACCCGCCACTCCCCCGCCGCGAGCGTCCGGGCCGCCTCGTCGGAGCCTCCGCCGTCCCAGGGGCCGAGCAGGGCGCTCGTCCAGCCGCGGGCCCGGAACAGCGCGAACATCCGCCGGTAGTGGACGAGGTGCGCGGCGAACCGGTTGGAGTACGTCGCCGTTTCCACCTCCGCGGGGGTGAGCAGGTAGATCTCGCGGAACGCCTGCTTGAAGGGCTGCCGGATCCGCCGCTCGACGAGCAGGTCGCGCCAGGCGCGCACCTCGTCCGGCCCCGACCTGATGGGGTGCCACAGCCGGACGGAGGCGTCGTCGGCGGCGTCCGGCAGTTCGCCGGTCTCGGGCAGGACGGTGCGCCACTCGCCGGGCGCGGTCTCGATCTCCCAGAGGAGGGTGCGCACCGCCGGCCCGGCGATCGGATGGCGCAGCAGGGTGTCCCGCCACCGGCCGAACGGGTGGACGGCGTCGACGGCGAAGCCGCCCTCCAGCGCCCGCGCGAGCGTGACGAGCTGGGCGTTGACGCGTGCGACGAGGTCGCGGAGCTCCTTGACCTCGTCCTTGTGGTCGCGGCGGACGGGCACGGGGACGCCCTTCAGCGCGGCGCCGCCCTTCTCGAAGGTCAGCGCGGCCTTGCCCGTGGTGATCGTGACGAGGGCGGTGTAGTCGCCCAACTCCCTGCGCAGGACCCCGCCGGGGCCGAAGCCGAGATCGGGGAGGCGCAGCGCGACCTCGGTCCGCTCGGCCAGGGCGGCCTCGACCTTCTTGAGCATCTTGTCGAGCTGCTTGGGCACCCCGGCGTGCCGGACGATCCCGCGGACGGTCCGGATCGCGGTGACCAGCTCGGGCGTGGGGAACTCCTGCGCGGCCCGGACGATCTCGTACAGCAGCGCCTGCGACGGCAGCGTCCTCGCCTGCGTCGGGGCCACCGAGACGCCGGGCAGGAGCCGGTCGAACAGGGCGGGCAGCCACGGCTCGTCGCGCAGCAGCGCGATGCGCGCGGCGAGCCCGACGGCGGCGACCTCGTCCCCGGTGAACGCCCTGTCCGCGCGGAACGGGACCTCTCCCGCCTGGACGGCGCGGGCGCGCTCGGCGGCGGCCTCCAGGGCGCGGCGGGCGAACTCGGCGCAGGCGGGGACGGCGGCGACGCGCTCCCACACCTCGGGCGGGACGGGCGGGGAGTTGAACGACCGGTTCTCGGCCACCTGGGCGAGCAGCACCCGTTCCACCGGAGCGAGGCGCACGACGGTGTCCAGTTCGTCGTGCACGATCGGTCCCTTCCACTTCTGGCGCAGGCGCCCGGCGACCGCCTGCAGGACGCCGTCGCCCGCGAGCCCGCCGACCGCGAGCAGCGCGAACGGCTGGTCGAGGCGCTCGCGGGCGAGGAGGTACTCGACCAGCTTCCGGGCGGGGCCGGCGAGGTCGGGCCACGGCCCCGTGCAGCGGACCAGCGTGCCCGCGCCGAGCACGAGGTCGGCCCACTTGCGGTGGGCCAGCCCGCCGACGAGCGCCTGGAACATGCGCTCGCACGCCTCCGGCGTGTAGCGCGGCTGCCGCTGCTTGGCCTCGTCCTCGATCCTGAGCCGGACGGACATCGACACGAACGGCGCCTCCCGGCCGACCGCGTAGGCGGCGGGTACGAGGTCTCCGAGATCGCGGTCGGACAGCGCCGACAGGTCGGGATACCAGGTGCGGAACTCCTCGTCCTCCGCCGCCGGGTCGGTCATGGCGCGCAGCAGCCGCGCGGTCAGTTCCATCGGGCGTCCCTCCTGATCTGCCGCAGGACGGCCTCGTCGGTGATCCGGTGGTCGGCGGCCAGCAGGAACGCCGTGCCGAGGACGCGTGCCAGCACCTCGTCCTCGAACGGCAGGAACAGGCCCTTCTGCCCCGTCCGGCGGGACGGCCCGATCCGCAGCCGGTCGCCGCCCGGTTCCATCAGCACGCCGCCGGAGCCGAGGTCGACGCGGTAGGTGCGCAGCCCGCCGCGGACGACGAGGAACCGCCCGTCGACCGCGCAGCGGCCCGCGATCCTCGTGCCGGGCAGGACCCGGCGCAGCACGTCCGCCCGGATCTCGGCGGTCGCGGACGGCGCGCCGAACGGGTCCTCCTCCGCGGCCGGGGCGAGGCGCAGGAACAGGTCGGCCTCCCGCATCCCCTCGCTGAACACCGCCGGCGGCACGGCCCGCGGCGGCTCCTCCCGCCAGGACCCGGCGGCCCGCCGCTCGAACGTCACCCGCGCCCGGCCCTCGCGGCAGCCGACCCGCCACGCGCCCCCGGCGAGCACGCGCCGTTCCTCGCCGTCGAAGCGGCCGCGGCGCAGATCGGTCTCGGCCCCGGGGGGGCCGGGCCGGTAGGTCTCCCGGAACGCCTGCCGGAACGACTGCGCCATCCGGTTGCCGGTCACGAAGCTCCGCCAGGCGCGGACGGCGCCCGGGAGCGCCCGCACCGGATGCCACAGCCGTACCCGCGCGCCGCCCGGCGGTGCGGGCAGGGCGCGGCCGTCCACGGTGACCAGCACGTCCTCGCCGGGCGTGGCGGCCTGCCAGTGCCCGTCCGGCTCCTCGAACTCCCAGATCAGCCCGTGCGCGACCCGTCCGGTGACCGGATGGTCGCGGTAGTGCCGGCACCACTGCCCGTAGGGCCAGGTCCGCTCGGCCGCCATCAGCGCCTCGACCCGCGCCCGCTCGGCGGCCAGCGTCGCGCGGACCCGCCTCGCCAGCGCCTTCGTCTCCTTGACCTGCGCGGCGAAGCCCGTCCTGAGCGCGCCCGGGACGGTCGGCAGCGGGCGGCCCTCCGCGCCGATGAAGGTGAGCCGGACGGTCATCGGGTCGGCGATGGCGAGGACCGCCTGGTAGCCGCCGATGTCGCGGGCCAGCGAGCCGTCGCGGCCGAGCCCGTGCGCGGGCACCCCGGGGTCGGCGGGGCCGGCGGGCCCGCCGGGGGCGGGCGGGCGGTCCAGAAGGTCGAGCGCGGCCGGCGGCCGGTGGTCGTCGGACATGAGGTGATCTTTCCAGATGGAAGCGCCGGTTCCGGGACGTTTCAGGTGATCACACGCCGAGCTGCCGCCGGATCGAGGGGTCGGTGACCTTGTGGTCGGCGGCCAGCAGGAACGCCTTGCTGAGGATGAGCGAGAGCCGCTCGTCCTCGAACGGCAGGTACAGCGTGCCGGGGGGCCGGCGGCCCTGGACGACGCACAGGTAGGCGCCGTCCGGTTCCATCAGGACGTTCGCCGACCCGAGATGGATCCGGTAGGTGCGCAGCTCGCCGCGCACGACCAGGTGGCGGCCGTCCAGGGCGCAGCGGCCGGCGATCCTCGTGCGCGGCAGGATGCGCTCCAGCGCCGCCCGGCGGACCTCGGCGCTCGCGGTCAGCGCGCCGAAGCCCGCCTCGCGCCGGTAGGCGGCGTGGCGGTCCTCGCCCCGGTCGGCCCAGTCCGGGTCGGCGGCGATGGAGGTGACGCCGACGAACAGGTCCACGTCCCGCATCGCCTCGCTGAACACCGGCGGCGGGACGTCGGCGAGCGGCGCCTCCCGCCAGCGCCGGCCGTGCCTGCGCTCGAAGCGGACCTGGTCGGTCGCGGCGTGCTCGACCGTCCAGTCGCCGTCGTCGTCGACCGGCTCGTGGTAGAAGCACGCCCGCCATTCGCCGCCGCCGAACTCGCCGCGCGCCTCGCCGTGGAGGCCGCCTTCGTGCCGGCCGAGGAAGTTCGACTGCCAGCCCCGCTCCTTGAACAGCGCGTACAGCCGCCGGTAGTGGACGATGTGCGCCGCGTACCGGTTGGAGTAGGTCGCGGTGCCCTCCTCCGCGGGGGTGAGGAGGTAGATCTCGCGGAACGCCTGCTTGAACGGCTGCCGGACCTGCTCGTCGACGACGCGCTCCCGCCAGGCCCGCACCTCGCCGACGGCCGCCCGGAGCGGATGCCAGAGCCTGACCCGCGCGGCGTCGCCGCCGGGAGCGCCGAGGGACGCGCGCCAGCGGCCGTCCTCGCCCTGGAACTCCCAGACGAGGCCGCGGGCGACCGCCCCGGTGATCGGGTGGTCGCGGTAGAACTCGCACCATTCGGCGTAGGGCCAGGAGCGGTCCTCGGACAGCAGGCCCTCGACGCGCGCCCGCTCGCCCGACAGCGTCGCTCGCACCTCCTTGGCGAGCGCCTTCAGGCGCCTCAGCTCGTCGGGGAAGCGGTCCTTGACCGCGGCCGGGGCCGTCCGGGAGAGGCGGCCGTCGGGGCCGGTGAAGGTGACGCGGACGGTCGCCGCGCCTTCGACCGCGACGCGCGCGGTGTGGTCGCCGAGGACCCGCTCCGCCGAGCCGTCCGGGCCGAGCCCGTGGGCGGGGACGCTGCGCTCCACGAGCTGCGCCCGCGTGATGCCCTGCCGCTCGGCCGCCGCCTGGAGCGCCGTGTCGAGCTGCTTGCGCAGCGCGCGGTTGGTGACCGGCGCGCGGAGCCGCCAGAGCGCCTCCAGCGCGCGCGGATCGTCGACCGCGCCCAGCGCGTTGATCGCCGCGCCCGCGACCTTGGGGCCCTCGTAGAGGTCGCGGCCGGCCGTGCCCATGCGCAGGGCGACCGCGCGGAGCCGGGGCACCGCGTCCGGGCCGCCGGTGAGGGCCGCCGCCCAGACGAGGCCGCGCGCGACGTCTCCGTGGTGCGAGTCGACCAGATGGTGGTACCCGCAGGACGTCGCGGTGTGCCGGCCGTCCTCGCGGGGGCAGTGCGGCTCGTCCTCGGCGAGCGCGCGGAGGCACTCGGCGACGTCCTCGCGCGCGGCCGCCTCGTCGGCGAGGGTGACGCACGCGCGGTGCCACGCGCGCGAGGGGCGCGGCGCCGACAGGCTCGCCAGGTGCCGGACGAACCGGGTCAGCTCGGCCGACGGCGCGACCCGCACTCGCTCGCGGAGCGGCGCGGCCCAGACGTCGTGGACGGGAAGCACCCCCTCGGGCAGGTACGCCTCGTCCACGCTCGCCAGCAGCGCCCGCAGGCGGCGGTCGACCCGCTGGCGGTACCCGATCGGGACGTCGGCCCGCGCGAAGACGCCGTTGAGTCGCTTCAGCGGCGGCGCCATCTCGCGCAGGGTTCCGGCGTCGAGGCGCTCGGCGGCGGACAGGGCCTCTTCGACGAGCACGGCCAGCCGGTAGCCCTCCTCTCCGGACTCGCAGGCGCGCGCCATCAGCGCCTGGATCGTTCCGGGACCGTCGTCGGCGCGCGCTTCGGCGGCGAGGGTGGCGTCGGGCATGCCGGGATGCTGGCAGAACCGACCGACAAAACGCGCCTCGGCGACACCTTCTCAGTGACTTCACGGTCACCTACGCTCGTGGGGGACCCAGACAGAATGAGATTCGGGACTGCCATGACGCACAGCGTGGTGATCATCGGGAGCGGGTTCGGCGGGATCGGGATGGCGATCCGGCTGCGGCAGGCCGGCGTCCGCGACGTGGTGATCCTGGAGAAGGCCGCCGACCTCGGCGGGACCTGGCGCGACAACACCTACCCGGGCGCGGCCTGCGACGTCCCGTCCCACCTGTACTCGTTCTCGTTCGAGCGCAGGACCGACTGGTCGCGCCGCTTCCCGCCGCAGGCGGAGATCCTGGACTACCTGCGGCACTGCGCCCGCGAGCACGGCGTCCTCGACCGGATCCGGTTCGGCGCCGAGGTGACCGAGGCGCGGTTCGACGAGGACGCGGCGCTCTGGCGGATCTCCACCACGACCGGGGACCTCGCCGCGCGGGTGCTGGTCTCGGCGTGCGGGCAGCTCAACCGGCCCGAGCTGCCGCCGATCGAGGGCCGCGAGTCGTTCACCGGACCGGCCTTCCACTCCTCCCGCTGGGACCACGGCGCCGACCTGCGGGGCAGGCGCGTCGCGGTGATCGGGACGGGCGCGAGCGCGATCCAGATCGTCCCGGAGATCGCCCGGGAGGCGGCGGAGCTGCTGCTGTTCCAGCGGTCCGCGCCGTACGTGATCGACAAACCGGACCGGCCGTACCGGGCCTGGGAGCGGGCCGCGCTGCGGGCCGTGCCGGGGCTGTACGCGCTGAGCCGCGCCCGGATCTACGCGCTGTTCGAGGCCCGCGCGCTCGGCTTCATCCGGTACCCGCGGCTGATGGGACTCATGGAGCGCGGCTTCCGCCGCCGCCTGGCCGAGCAGGTCGCCGACCCCGCGCTGCGCGCCGAACTCGTCCCCGGCTACCGGATGGGGTGCAAGCGGATCCTGCTGTCCGACGACTACTATCCGGCGCTGAGCAGGCCGAACGTCCACCTGATCACCGACCCGATCGAGCGCGTCACCCCGACGGGGATCCGGACCGCGCGCGGCGCGCACGAGGCCGACGTCATCGTGTACGCGACCGGGTTCCGCTCCACCGAGTTCCTGTCCCCCATGAAGATCGTCGGACGGGGCGGCCGGGAGCTGAACGAGGCGTGGCGGGACGGCGCGCAGGCCCACCTCGGCATCACCGTCAGCGGCTTCCCCAACCTGTTCCTGCTGTACGGGCCCTACACCAACCTCGGGCACAACTCGATCATCTACATGCTGGAGTCGCAGTTCCGGTACGTCCTCGGATGCGTGGAGGCGCTGCGCGGCGCGGGCCTGGCCTGGATCGACGTGAGGCCCGACGTGCAGGACGCGTTCACCCGGGAGATGCGGGAGCGGATGCGCTCGACCGTCTGGGAGGCGGGCTGCCGGAGCTGGTACATGACGGAGGGCGGGAAGGTCGTCAACAACTGGCCGGGCTACACCTTCGCCTACCGCCGCGCGACCCGCCGCCCCGACCCGCGGCACTTCCGCGCGCGGCGTGCCGCCGCCCTGTAGGGAACGCGCCCTAGGCTCGGGGCCATGCCGACCGCCTTCATCACCGGCGCGACCGCGGGGATCGGTGCCGCCTTCGCCCGCCGCCTCGCCTCCGACGGGTTCGACCTGGTCCTGCTGGCCCGCGACGCCGAACGGCTGGAGCGGACCGCCGCCGAGCTGCGCGCGGCCTACGGCGTGCGCGCCGAGGCGCTGCCCGCCGACCTGTCCACCGAGGAGGGCCTGGCCGCGGCCGAGGAGCGCGTCGGCAAGGACGTCGACCTGCTCGTCAACAACGCCGGATTCGGCAACAGGGGCGTGTTCCTGGACGTCCCGGTGTCCGACGAGCTGACCATGCTGCGCGTGCACTGCGAGGCCGTCCTGCGCCTCACGCACGCCGCCCTCCCGGGGATGCTGGCGCGCGGCCGGGGCGGCGTCGTCAACGTCTCGTCGGTCGCGGCGTTCGCCACGCGCGGCACCTACGGGGCGTCCAAGGCGTGGGTCGTGAACTTCAGCCAGGGCGTCGCCGCCGACATCCGGAGTCGGTCGCGGGGCCGCGTCCGGGTGATGGCACTGTGCCCCGGTTTCGTGCACACCGAGTTCCACGACCGCGCCCAGATGGACATGTCAGACGTCCCCGACTTCATGTGGCTGGACAAGGACGACGTCGTGGCCGCCGCCCTGCGCGACCTGCGCCGCGGCGTGCAGGTCAGCGTCCCGGGAGCGCAGTACAAGGCCGTCGTCGGGATCACACGGCTGCTGCCCCGGGGCCTCGTCTCCCGCCTGTCGTCAACCCGCGGCCGTCACTACGATTGATCATGTAGTCAGGGGTCACGGCCTTGTCACGGGCGGTGCGAGAGGGCATCGTGGCAGGGCGAGTCGCTTCGAGGCGCGCCGGACGACTCTTCCCGCCCCCGTCCGCCGAAGGGTCTTTCCCGATGGGTCACGACCTGGGCTACGCCGCCCTCGCCCTGCTCGCCACCACCGTCTACTACATCGCCTTCCTCGTCTTCCGCGTCTCCGCGCGCCGGATGGAGCCGCTGCGGGGCAGCCGCCCGTTCCGCGTCGCCCGGCTCATGCTGACCGACCCCGTCTGGCTGGGCGGCGGCCTGCTGCTGTTCCTCGGCCTCGGCTACGAGGTCGTCGCGTTCTCCGCGGTGCCGCTCGCCGTCGCGCAGCCCGTCTTCGCCCTCGGCCTGGTGCTCCTCGTCGCCTTCGCGGCCGGGGTCCTCGGCGAGCGGCTGAGCCTGCGCGAATGGGCGAGCGTCGCGCTGTTCGTCCTCGCCACCGGGCTGATCGGCCTGTCGGCCACGACCGAGGGCGAACCGCGCGCCGACGCCACCCTCGCCGGGACCCTCGCCCGGCCCTGGACGATGCTCGCCGTCTGCGCCCCCGCGGTGATCGTCGCGGCCCTGGTCTGGCTGGTCGGCGACCGCCGCGCGGGCGGCCGGCACGCCCGCAGGCTCGCCGGGGTCGCCTACGGGATCGGCGCCGGGGCCTGCGCCGGGCTGGCCGAGGCCGGCATCCGCGGCATCTCGCTCGTCTACCAGGACACCGGCAGCGCGCGGGCGGTCCTGGAGTCCCCCTACCCGTACCTGACGATCGGCCTCGCCGCGATCGCGCTCGGGCAGCTCCAGGTCGCGCTGCAGCGCTGCCGGATCGCCATCGTCGCCGTCGTGCTCACCGTCATCGGACGGACCTACCTCGTCCTCAGCAGCACCGTCCTGTTCGACGAGCAGTGGCCGCGCGACACCGCGCCTTTCGCGCTCCGGGCGGGCGGCTTCGCGCTCGCGCTGGCCGCGCTGGCGCTGTTCCCCCGCTACGAGGACCCGGCCGCGCAGACGCAGCGGGCCGCCGCCGGCAAACGCGTGCGCGCCGCCCCCTGATCGCCTACAGTGCGGCCATGGCCCTGCCCTCCCGCCGGTCCCTCGGTCTCGCGCTGCTCGGAGCCTGCCTGGGGCTCGCGCCGCTCGCCGCCACCGCCGCCCCCGCCGACGCCGTCGTGGGCGGCGCCCCGGCGCCCGCCGCCCGGTACCCGTGGATGGCCGCCGTCGGCTCCCCGATCTTCTTCGTCCGCCCGGCCGGGCAGTTCTGCGGCGGCGTGCTGGTGAAGCCCGACCGGCTGCTCACCGCCGGCCACTGCGTGTCGATGTTCCGCCGGGTCCCCGGCGTCCTCACCGCCACCTTCGGCCGGGACGACCTGGCCGGCCGCGGCGGGGAGACGGTCGCGGTGAAGTCCGTGCGCATGCACCCGAAGTACCGCGAGACGACCTTCAAGGACGAGACCGTCAGCCACCACGACCTCGCCGTCCTGACGCTCGCGCGCCGCGTGAACCGCCCGGCCGCGCCCCTCGGCGCCCCCGGCTCCGCCCGCACCGCAGAGATCGCCGGGTGGGGCTTCACCTCCGAGAACGACCTGTTCAACACCCGCCTCCGGGCCGCCGCCGTCCCGCTCCCCGGCGACGCGGCGTGCCGGCGCGCCTACGGCGACTCCTTCGACCCGTCCGACATGCTGTGCGCCGGATCCGCGAAGGCCGACTCGTGCCAGTTCGACAGCGGCGGCCCGCTGATCGCCGGCGGGCGCGTCGCCGCGCTCGTCTCCTGGGGCTACGGCTGCGGCAAGCCCGGCTACCCCGGCGTCTACGCCAGGCTCACCTCCCTGCCCTGACCCCGCGCCGCCCCGCCCCGGGCGCAGCGCGGAACGTTCCTACCCGCGCGGACGGATAAACTCGCCCGCGTGTCCGAGCCCAAGTTCGAAGTCCAGATGCTGCACGACCGCGTCATGATCAAGTCCGAGAAGGACAGCGGCGAGCGCCGCAGCACCGGCGGCATCGTCATTCCCGCGACGGTCGAGCAGCAGAACCGCCTGGTATGGGGAGAGGTCTGCGGGGTCGGCCACCACGTGCGGATCGTCAAGCCCGGCGACCGCGTCCTCTTCCACCCCGCCGACCAGTACGAGGTCGAGATCCAGGGCGAGAACTACCTGATCATGCGCGAGCGCGACCTGCACGCCATCGCCAGCGAACGCCCAGAACACGGCACTGGGCTCTATCTATAGCCTTTTTCTCCTCCTTCGGGCCTGGCGGCCCTCCCTCGTCGAAAAACGCGGGCGATCGCTGGCATCGCTCCGGCTCGCTGCGCGATCAAATTCTTGCTTCGCTCGAATCTGCCTTCGGACGCGATCGCAGCCCCCCAGGTTGTCGCGTGGTCCTGTGGTGGCTGAGGTCGTCGCAGTAGTGGGTGCTGGTCTGCGGTATGGGGGCTCCGGACTTCGTCTGGTGTTGGGCGGCCAGTGCCCGCTGGGCGGGCGTGACAGGCCCTATCGCGCTTCCGTCGTCGTCCAGCCTGCTGAGACGCTTTGCTCCGGCTCGAAATCTGCGCCAGGCCTGCCAGGCGGCCGCACGTGCTCCGGAGATCTCGCCGCATGGCGGTCAGTGCCGGGTGCGGTGCTTCTCGGAGCCTGCAGCCGCCTGGAAATGGGCCTCTGCCCGGCGGAGTGACGGGTCAGTGCGCGGCCTCGAACTTCTGGAGCACATCGGCGGGAATACGCCCGCGGTCGTTGACGGGGATTCCCGCCGACCTCGCCCACCGGCGGATCTCGGCGCTGCGCTCGCGGCTGCCCGCCGTGCGCGTGGCGCTCCTCGCCGCGGTGCGGCGCGCCTTGCGGGCGTGCTCCCGGTAAGGCTCGATGACCTTGCGCAGTTTGGCGGCGTTCTTCTTGTTCAGGTCGATCTCATAGGACCGGCCGTCCAGCGAGAACGACACGGTTTCCACCGCCTCCCCGCCGCTGATGTCGTCGACCAGGCGAACCTTGACCTGCTGCGCCATGAATTGCCTTCCCCCTCGTTCACTGACGAATGACGGTCCCGTCTTCATACTAGGCCGCCGGGGAACAGGCCAGGTCATCGCAACCGCGCCGCCACGGCCTCGTCCGGGCGAGGCACCGCCCCCGTGTTCCGGTATAAAGGCAGCAGACCGGCGCGGACACGATGCTTCTGCAATTCGGACCCTGTCTTGGCAATTTCTTGTGCCCAGGGTGTCGATTGCAGTGCACTTCTCGGTCGGGCTCTCAGGGGGTGACCGGGAAGTTGCCGCGGAAGGTGTCGCGCGGGTCGTGGTGGGCCTTGACGCGGCGGAGGCGGTCCAGCGCCTCGGGGGCGAAGGCGTTCGCGGCGGTCTCCTCGGGGTTGAGGAACGTGAAGGGCTTGCGTCCGCTGGCGGGCAGGAGGCCGGCGAGCGCCTCCTGCTTCGCGGCGACCGCTGCGGCGGTCGCGGGATCGGCCGGGATGCCGAACATGTACAGCGCGTAGGGCTCGGTGAGCGGCCCGTGCGGGCTGTCGGAGGGACGGGCGAACGCGCCCTCCAGATGCCGGATCTGCACGCTCAGCAGCGGGGCGATGGGATCGGCCAGCAGCGCCTTGACCGCGCGGTCGTCCAGCTCCGTGAGCAGTTCGGCCCGTGAGCGGCCGGCGCCGGGGTCGGTGGGCTCGGCCGTGATGGCGCCCAGCTCGGAGACCGGCATGGTCGCCCTGCCGTCGGACAGGGGGCGTGCGAGCCGGTCCAGGGGGCGCAGCAGGTCGCGCGCCTCGTCCGCGGGGCCGAGGTGGGTGACGTCCACCGCGACCATCGGGTCGGCGCCGGGGAAGTGCAGCAGGTCCAGCCAGACGGTCAGCTCGTCCGGGGCGGCGGCGGTGATCTGCCGGTAGGCGTCCATCACCTCGGGCGCGTGCACGGCCGGCCACAGCATCCGGCCGCCGTACAGGTGCGGCGCCGTGTGCAGCGCCAGGTCGAGGGACGTCACGACGGCGAGGCCGCCGCCCCCGCCGCGCAGCGCCCAGAACAGGTCGGCGTCGGTGTCCGCGGTGACGCGCCGGCGGCGGCCGTCGCCGTCCACGACCTCGAAGGCGGTGACGCTGTCGGCGACCCACCCGTGGGCGCGCCCGAACCAGCTCAGCCCGCCGCCGAGGGCGACCCCGGCGACGCTGACCACGGGAGAGCTCCCCGGCAGCCCGGTCAGGCCGTGCGGCGCGGCCGCCGCCTGGAGCCGTCCCGAGGCGACGCCCGCGCCCACCCGGGCGCGGCGTGCCGCCGGGTCGATCTCCAGGCCGTCCAGCCGCCGGGTGCGCAGGAGGATCGCGCCCTCGGTGCGACCGGTGGCGCCGTGGCCGTTAGGCTGCGTGGCGATCGCCGTCCCGGCGGAACGGGCGTACCGGACGAGCGCGGCGACGTCGTCGGCGTCGGCGGCCTCGACCACGGCCTCCACCGGCTGCTCCACGGCGAGGTTCCAGGGACGCCGCGCGGCGTCGAAGCCGGCGTCGCCGGGCAGCAGGACCCGACCGCGGACAGCGGCGCGCAAGTCGTTCATCATTTCCTCCGAATCAGCAGGTCATCAAGCCCTACACCGAAATCTAGGAGGAGAAGAGACCGGAGATAGGGTGCAATGCCATGGCAGAAAACTGGGTCAATCTGGCGGAGCGGATCGGGGCCGACCTCCACCTCGACCTGCCCGGCGGCGGGCGGCGGGCGGCCCTGACCCGCGCGCTGCGCGCGGCGGTCCGCTCCGGGCGACTGGCCCCCGGCACCCGGCTGCCGCCCTACCGTTCGCTGGCCGCCGATCTGGGCCTGGCCCGCAACACCGTCGCCGACGCCTACGCCGAACTCGTCGCCGAGGGATGGCTGACTGCCCGCCAGGGCTCCGGGACGAAGGTGGCGCTCGGCGCGCAGCCCCAGGCCCGGCCCGCCGCCCGTCCCCTCGGACCCCCTCCGTCCGAGCCGGCGCACGACCTGCGGCAGGGCCAGCCGGACGCGTCGTCGTTCCCGCGCGCCGCCTGGCTGGCGTCGGCGCGCCGCGCGGTCACCGCGGCGCCGAACGAGGCCTTCGGCCCCGGCGACCCGCGCGGACGCCCCGAGCTGCGCCGCGCGCTGGCCGCCTACCTGGCCCGCACCCGCGGCGTGCGGACCGACGCCGACCACATCGTGGTCTGCTCCGGATTCGCCCACGCCCTGCGCCTGCTCTTCGGCGGCGGGGTGCTGCCCGGGCCGCTGGCGGTCGAGGGGTACGGCCTC
>NZ_JBEZJP010000192.1:0-13922 GCF_040653175.1 Actinomadura sp. NPDC048032 | reverse complement strand
CGGAGGTGAAGACCAGCACGTCCGGCCGCCGCTCCAGAGGGCGGTTGTCGACGGGGCGGGAGCTGCCCAGCAGGGTGGGGCCGCCGAGCGCGGGCGTCGGGCGGGCCGGGTCGAAGCGGTAGGGGCTGGGCGGGGCGTCGCGCGGGCCGTCCTCGCCGAGGCCGCCGCCGGCGTGCAGGTGCCAGCGCGTCCGCCGCGTGCCGGGCGGGGGCCAGTCGCGGTAGTGCCGCCACTCGCGGGCGCCGGTGACGTAGACGCGGACGGGGTCGCGCCGCAGCCCGGACGGGTCGCCCTGCAGGTGGGCGCGGAACCAGGCGAGCGACTCGCGGATCGCCGGCAGGCCGTGCCGGGCGTCGGTGTGCCACCAGGGGCCGATCGTCAGGTACGGGACGTGCCCGGCGGCGCGCAGCGCCAGATAATCCTTGATCATCCAGGGCAGGAACACGTCGTACCAGCCGCCGAGGAGGGTGGCGGGCGCGGAGACCTCGCCGACCGTGGCGCTGAAGTCGCGGGTGTCCCAGTAGCCGCTGGCGGCCCCGTGGCCCGCGAGCAGGTCCTGGTAGAAGCGCATGGGCTCGCCGCCGGCCACCACGTCCATCTCGGCGAGCGGGCGGCCGGAGCGGGCGGCGCGCAGGGCGCGGCGCCGCGACGTCAGCGGCGCGGTCAGCATGCCGAGGCGCCGCTGCTGGCGGTGCGTGAGGTCGGTCCAGGTGAGCGTGGACTCCAGGGCGAACGACCCGCCCACGTAGGCGGCGTCCCGGAAGGTGGACGCGGTGATCTGCAGGGACATCGCCTTCAGCTCGGGCCCGGCCTCGGCGGCGATCGCCCAGGCCGCGTAGCCGAGGTAGCTCGGCCCGAAGGCGGCGAACGAGCCGTGGAACCAGGGCTGCCGCTTCAGCCACTCGACGGTGGCGAGCCCGTCGGTGCGCTCGCTGCCGAGGGGGTCGAACTCGCCGCCGGACCCGGACGTCCCGCGGGCGCTCTGCACGACGAGCTGGAAGCCGAACGGGACGAAGAGCAGGCCGTTGGCGAGGGCGGCGGGGCCGCGGCGCCCGTAGGGGGTGCGGACGAGGATGGTGGG
Organism: Actinomadura sp. NPDC048032; assembly: GCF_040653175.1. Taxonomy (NCBI): domain Bacteria; kingdom Bacillati; phylum Actinomycetota; class Actinomycetes; order Streptosporangiales; family Thermomonosporaceae; genus Actinomadura; species Actinomadura sp. NPDC048032. Next base: position 12,841 of record NZ_JBEZJP010000192.1, on the reverse strand, counting down.
GGGCCGCTCGACCCCGGCCGGGACGTACCGGTCGGCGAGGAGGACGACGCCGTCCGGCATGGTCACCGGCAGGTCGCGCTCGACGGTGTAGGGGGCGAGGCCCCACGGCCACGGCAGGCCCGCAGGCCAGGACAGCCCCGCCGGCCACGGCAGGCCCTTCGGCCGGGGCAGCCTGATCGGCGGGACGGGCAGTCGGTCCCAGGGCGCCATGCTGTCTCCGAACGCGGTCCGCTACTCCTAGCGAGATTACCGACCCGTTCCGCCGACCGGGCGATCAGGTGCCGGTGACGAGCGCCCAGGGGTCGGCCGCGGCGGCGAGCGCGGCTCCGAGTTCGTCGGCCCAGGCGGTCTCGCCGCCGTACTCGTCCCGCCACGACCACAGCCGCAGGGTGACCCGGCGCAGGGGGTGCTCCTCGGTGGCGCCGAGCGCGCCGTGCACCTGGTGGGCGAGGGCGGCGACCGCGCCCGCGGCCCGCGACGCGTTCGCCTTGGCGGCCGCCACCGCGACCGGGTCGCCGGGGGCGCGGACGGCGGCGCGCACCGCGACGTCCGCGACCGTCGCCTCCCCGGCCAGTTCCGCCAGCATCTGCTGGACGGCCTGGAACCGCCCGATCGGCCTCCCGAACTGCTCCCGCTGGCCCGCGTACCGGACGGACAGGTCCAGCGCCCGCGCCATCGCCCCCGTCAGCTGGACGGCCCGCGCCAGCGCTCCCCGCCGCCGCAGCTCGGACGCGTCCACCACGCACGGCGCCGCCTCCTCTGCCGGGACGCCGGCCAGGACGACGTCGTCGCGCGGCTCGCCCGCCACGTTCGCGCCCTCGGTGATCCGCGCCCGCGCCGGGTCGACGACGGCGACGAGACCACCGCCGAGGACGACTAGGAGCCGCGCCGACCGTGCCCAGGGGACCCGCTGGAACGTCCCGCTCAGGACGGGACCGTCACGGCCCTCGACCACCTCGACCTCGCCGGACACTGCGGTGAGGGCGCCGGGCGCCGCCCGCAGGCCGGCGTCGGCGAGCAGCCGCCCGGCCAGCAGCGTCTCGGCCAGGGGCACGGACGCGGCGTGATATCCGGCCGCGCGCAGGACGGCCGCGGCGTCGGCGAGGTCGCCGCCGCTGCCGCCCGCCTCCTCCGGCACCCCGGCCAGCGTCAGGCCGGACTCCTCAAGCGCCCGCCACGGGTCGCCGCCTGCCAGGATCTCGTGCGCGGTCTCGTCCAGAAGCCCCATCAGCGCACTCCCAGGCCGCGGGCCACGATGCCCCGCAGGATCTCGTTGGTGCCGCCCCGCAGCGTGAACCCGGGCGCCTGGACGACCGACTCCGCCAGCGCGCGGGCCAGCGGGTCGGGGGAGCCGGGATCGGGCTCCACGCCCGCGTGCTCGCGCGCCGCCTCGACGACCTCGCGCTCGAACCGCGTCCCGAGGTCCTTGACGAGGGCCGCGGGCAGCTCGGGCGTCTCGCCCCGGGCGAGGGCCCCCGCCACCCCCAGCGACGCCTGCCGCAGCGCCCACAGGCGCGCGGTGAGCGCGCCGAGCGTCCGCCGCTCGGCCGGACCGGCGGCGCGGCCGTGCAGGAGCCGGATGAGCATGAACGTGCTGAGCAGCCGCTCGGGGCCGCTGCGCTCGTGGGCCAGCTCGGCGGTGACCTGCCGCCACCCGTCCCCGGCGCGGCCGAGGACCAGCGCGTCCGGCACGAACACGCCGTCGAGGACGACCTCGTTGAAGTGGTGCTCGCCGGACAGCCCCCGGATCGGCCTGATCGTCACGCGGTCGTCCGGCAGGGGCACGATGAACTGGCTGAGGCCCGCGTGCCGGTCCTGCGAGCGGGGCGCGCTCCGGGCCAGGACGAGGATCGCGTGCGCGAGGTGGGCGCCGCTCGTCCACACCTTGGTGCCGTGCAGCCGCCACCCGCCGCCGTCGCGCTCGGCGCGGGTCCGGACCGACGCCAGGTCGGAGCCCGAGTCGGGCTCGCTCATCCCGATCGCGAAGAAGCACTCGCCGCGCGCGATCGGCGGCAGGAACCGCCGCTTCTGCTCCTCGGTGCCGTGGGCCAGGATGGACGGGCCGGTCTGCCGGTCGGCGATCCAGTGCGCGCCCACCGGGGCCCCGGCGGCCAGCAGCTCCTCGACCACCACGAACCGCTCCAGCGGTGAGCGCCCGTGCCCGCCGTAGCGCTCGGGGAGCGTCATGCCCAGCCAGCCGCGCTCGCCCAGCAGCCGGCTGAAGGCGGGGTCGGCGCCGGTGAGCCAGCTGTCGCAGCGGGCCGTGAAGGGGGTCTCGGCCAGGAACTCGCGCACCCGGGCCCGCAGCGCGGCGGCCTCGGGCGGGAGCGTGCCGGGGGTCAGGCCGGGCAGTGCCGCCACATGCACCTCCTCTGTCCAGGGGGACGTTACAGACAATCCCCAACCCTTCCGTCAGCGGCCCCTTACAGGAGGCCGTCTGGCGGGGTGGACGGTTCTCTGGGATCGTGGTCGTCCGGCACAGGCGTTCCGCAGGGGGAGAAGACATGTGGCCCGGGTCCAACCCACCGATGGGACCGCCGCCCATGGGACCGGGCCGCCCGGCACCGGGCCCGCCGGGGGAGGGCTGGACGCCGCAGCGGCGGCGCGTCGGCCCGAGCGCCGGGTGGTACGCGCTGCCGATCGTCCTCGTCCTGGCCGCCGTGATCGGGTTCGCCACGGTGCTGGCGTTCCTGTGGGACGACTCGGAGGTCGCCGAAGGCCCGACGGCCGCGGGCGACCCGGCGTCCGGGGTGACCGTCCGGCTCAGGGAGGGCTACGGCTACTTCGTCTACGTCCGTGAGGGCGGCCCCTCCCCGTACGCGTGCCGGGTCGAGGCGGGGGAGCGGTCCGGGCCCGTCCAGCTCACGCGCAAGAACTCGTGGAGCGCCTCCGACCACGCGTCCTACCGCTACACCGCCACGTTCAGAGCGCCGGTGACGGGCGACGCCCGGCTGACGTGCCGCGGCGCCGACGGGCCGATCCTCGTGACGCCGGACGACACCGCCAACGGCTACCTCGGCCTCAGCCTGCTGGCCGCGCTCGGCCTCGGCGGTCTCGCCGCCCTCGCGTTCGTCGTGACCTTCCTCCGGCGCAGCGGGGCCGATCGCCGCGCCGCGACCACTGCGGGCCCCTACTGAGGGTTCGGCCCCGCCCGGAGGCCGCGGGAGGCCGCTGGAGGCAGGGCCCGGCTCAGGCCGTCAGCTCGCGCTCCAGCGGGGTGCGGAACCGGGGGATCGCGCGGACGTCGCCGTACCACTCCGCCATCCGCGCCGCCTCCCGCTCGACGGCGGCCTCCGCGTCGGCGCCGACGTCCTCGAGGAGGCGGAAGACGATCTCACCGTCCCTGCGCTGCGCCCACCCGCCGACGATGCGGCCGTGCCACCAGACCGACGGCCCGACGTTGCCGCTGCGGTCGAACAGCAGCGGGCTGTGGGGGCCGAGGAACCAGCCGCGCTCCTGCCAGCCCATCGGGGTCGGGTCGAGCGCGGGCAGCAGCGCCGCCGACGGCTCCGGCGCGGGCACGGGCTCCAGGTCGTCGGACAGGACGAGACCGGCCGCCCCGTCGAGGTCGACCTCGGTGACGTCCAGGAGCGCGAGGGCCTTCTTGACGTCGCCGGCGCTCCAGCCCGTCCACCACTTCAGGTCGGACACCGGCGCGGGCCCGAACGTGCGCAGCCAGCGGCGGACGAGGTCGGCGCGGGCCTCGGCGGCCGGGAGCGGCTCGATGCCGCCGGGCAGCCACGTCTCCACGGGCGACCACACGTACTGGCTGCTCGTCCACGACCCGTTCGGCCGCCCCCGCACGATGCGGCCCTCGCAGCCGAGCGTGACCAGGACCCAGGTGGTGATGCCCGTGAGCCGCGAGTAGGACTTGCCGGGCGCCATCTCCACCTGGGTCCGCAGCAGCGGCACGTCGGCGCTGATCTGGGTGCCCGTCGCCTGGCCGCGCGCCAGCAGCGCCTCGTGGGCGGCCTCCTCGGCCCGGGCGAACAGGGCCGGCGCGTCGGCGACGTCGCTGCCGCGCTCGATCATCTTCGTGTACCTCGCGCGCTGCCTGGCCGCCAGCCCGTTCGCCGTGGACGCCTGCAGCACCGGGACCAGCTCGGTCGGCGCGACGAACATCGTCCGGCGCATCGCGAGCATCCGCAGCAGCGTGCGGTCGTCGTACAGGGCCTTCTCCACCGCCGCCGGGACGGCGTGGACGCTGCGGACCGCCACCGACAGGTGGACGGTGGCCGGGTCGGTGGCGTGCAGCACCACCATGGACCGGACGATGTCGAGGACGTCGTCGGTCCTGGCCGGGACGGTGAGCCGGTGGCGGAGCGCGAGCCGGGCCCGCCGCTCCGCCGTGCTGATCGAACGCATGAGCGAATCCTAGGCCGGATCAGCCGTTGTTGGAGATCTTCACCACCACCTGGTCCTGGGTGACGGACTGCACCGAGACGTCGAAGCCCTCGGCCTGCTGCCCGTCGCCGACCGGCACCGTCACCGTCTGCCCGCCGATCTTCAGGGTGACCATCTCGCCCTGCACCCTCACCAGCTCGGCCTTCACGCCGAGGATGGACGCGCTCGCCTCGACGCCGCGGTCGAAGGTCACCGTGCAGGAGTTGACGCCGCAGGAGGTCTTGCTGTTCTCGCCGCCGCACGCGGCCGCGGCGCCGAGGGGCAGCAGGACGAACGGGAGAACGGCCAGCTTCCGCCGAAGGGGAAAGGAGGTCGAGGTCATGCCGGGGAGTCTAGGCGGGCGGGGCCGCGGTGCGCGCCCTCCGTGAGGCGGATCTCCGCGGCGCGGATCCGGCACCCGGCGGTGAGCGGATGTCGCCCTGCGCGGTGAGTGGATCTCGCACTGCGCGGTGAGCGGATGTCGCCCTGCGCGGTGAGCGCGCTGGATCTCGGGATGACCTCGTGTTTCGCTGGACGGGTGAACTTCACCGAAGGGGCGGGCACCGCCGGAGGGGCGGGCTGGGACGACGCCGTGGACGCGCCGATGCTCGGCCCCGTGGTGTGCGCCGCGCTCGGCATGGAGGCGCGCGCGGTCCGGCGCGGGCTCACCCGGACCCCGGTCGTGGTCGTCGGCTACCGGGCGCGGCGGGCCGACCGGCTCCCGGCCGCCTGCGCCGCCGTCGTCGTCGCCGGGTTCGGTGGGGCGCTCGACGAGCGGCTGCGGCCGGGCGACGTCCTGGTCGCCGACGAGATCCGCGGCGCCGGCGCGGGCGGGAAGGCGGTGCCGTGCGCCGCGCCGCGCCTGCTCGCCGAGGAGCTCATCCGGGACGGGCTGAGCGCGCAGGTCGGCCCGCTGGTCACGACCGACCGCGTCGTCCGGGGCACCGAGCGCGCCCTGCTGGCGGCGCAGGGCGCGCGGCTGGCGGACATGGAGTCGGCGCTCGTCGCCGAGCGCGCCGGGCCGCTGCCGGTCGCGGCCGTCCGCGTCGTCGTCGACGGCCCGCGGCATCCGCTGTGGCACCCGGGAATCGTCCGGCGCGGGCTGGCGGGACGGCGCGTCCTGGCCCGCCTGGGCCCCGCCCTGGAGCGGTGGAGCGTCCTGCTCGTGCGGGGCGAGGAGGGCACCAGCGAGGGGAGCGCGGCCGGCCGCGCCTGATCTGCGCTCAGCCGTGCCCCGAGCCGTGCTCGGGACCGTGCCCGTCGCCCTGGACGATCCTGCCGCCGAGGTCCCCGCGCAGCGACTCCAGGGTCTGCTGCTGGCTGACCGCCACCCAGCGCGCCCCGACCAGATACGTCCCGCCCCAGGGCTTGGCCTCCTCCAGCCAGGCGTCCATGCCGTTGTCGGAGGTGAAGCTGAGCAGCACGTAGCGTCCTCGCGCGGTCTTGCAGTTCCCCTGCTCCAGATCCTTGACCTTGCGCTTCCCGGTCAGGGAGCAGTCCGTCCGCTGCGCCAGCTCGGCCAGGCTCGCCGGCTCGGCGGCCTTGCCGCCGGAGGCGTCCGACCCGGCGGAGCAGCCGGCCGCCACCGGCATCGCCAGCAGGGCCGCGCAGAGCGGCACCGTCTTCAACAAGCCGAGATGGTGTCGGGAACCCATCGCTGTTCCTCTCCGGGGTGAGACGCGCGATTCGAGGAAGGAATACGCGCCCCGCCCCGGAGGGGTTCATCCGGGCTCACAGCACCAGGGTGTCAGGGCATCATGCGGGCGCCTGCGGCGGCGCGGACGCCGGGTTCCTCGGCGCCGTCGTGGTGGAGCCGCTGGAGCCGCAGCGACGTCTCGCCGGTCAGCGGCGCGGTCCGGGCGGCCTCGGCCCGGACGCCTTCCTCGCAGTCCCACAGCCCTTCGACGGCGTAGGACTCGGCGGTGTGCGGGGCGGTTCTCGTGAGCGCGGTCAAGATGCGGGGTCTCAGATAGGCATAGGTGGATTCGGTCCAAGCGGTCTTCAACAGCGGGACGGCCTCGCCCGCGCGCAGGCGTCCCAGTCCTTCGATCGGGCTCGCGGCGTCGGCCCAGTCGCGCCGGGCGACCGCGGCGTTCAGCTCGTCCATCAGCAGGGGGATGTCCTGGCGGGTGCCGTAGCGGGCGAGGATGCGCAGCCCCATGTCCGCGCAGCCGCCGCGCTGCGCCGCCCACATCCGCGCCCGCGGAAGGGTCTCCGGCCCGTACTCCCGCAACGCCCGGCACACCGCGCCGCCGAACCTGCTCGGCCGCTGGGGCAGCAGTTCCTCCGCGAGGTCCAGCAGGGCGAGCGTCCGACGGCGGCCCAGCTCGAATATCGCCGCTATGGAGCCCTCGCCCCGCCGCCGCGCCAGATCCAGCAACTCGGCCTCGCTCTGCGCGTCCTTCCCGGGGGCGGGGACCATCGCGCGGCGCGCCGCCCGTCCCGCCTCCCGCTGCCGCGCCAGCGCGTCGGCCACCCGCGGCTGCCTCGCCGCCCACGCCTCGATCACCGGGTTGTGGCGGCCCGGGACCAGCAGCGCCAGGTCGGCGTCGTCGCACCGCGCGGCGACCAGGGAGTCCAGCCCCACCGCCAGCGAGGGATCCTCAAGATCGATGAGCTCGGCCACCGCGTCGAACCACTGCGCGCCCTCCTCGGCGTACCGGCGCAGCGGCCCGGCGGCCTCCCGCCGGCTCAGCCGCACCAGGTCGGCCAGCACGCCCAGCGCCAGGTCCACCCGCCACTCGTCGGGGTCGGTGTGGTCGGACGGGGCGAAGAGATGCTCCGCCACCGGCCCCACCGGCAGCTCCAGATCCACCATCAACCGGGCGTAGTACAGCCGCCGGGACTCGCACTGCCGATCCCAGCGCGGATCGCTCCGGACGCAGGCGTACACGTACTCGCCCGCGCCGGGCTTGTCGGCCGCGCGCCGCGCGGCCCTCCCGAGTCCACGCTGCAGCTGACCGTGCAGCGTGCTCGCCGATTCCAACATGACGTCGTTGCTCACCCCAGCAGAATGCGCACTGGACCAGATATCGGGCAAGTGCTTTAGCGTGCGTTTACCCAGGGAGCGGCCCTGTGGAACCCGTCACAGGCTCCGCTGGGCGACCCAGGAGGCGTGCAGATCGGCGTACACCCCCGGCTCGGCGACGAGCTCGGCGTGCGGGCCGCGCTGCACGATCCGCCCCGCCTCGAAGACGATCACCTCGTCCGCCGCCTCGGCCGTGGAGAGCCGGTGCGCGATCGCGATCGCCGTGCGGCCCCGCGTCACGCCGTCCAGCGCCCGCTGGATCCGCACCTCGGTGGCCGGGTCCACGGCCGAGGTCGCCTCGTCCAGGACGAGCAGGTCCGGATCGGCGATGTAGGCGCGGGCCAGCGCGACGAGCTGGCGCTCGCCCGCCGACAGCGACTCCCCCCGCTGCCCCACGGGCGTGGCGAGGCCCTCGGGGAGGCCGTCCAGCCAGTCGGCGAGGCCCAGCTCGGTCAGCGCGAGGACGAGGTCCTCGTCGGAGGCGTCCGGACGCCCGTACCGGATGTTGTCGGCGAGCGTGGCGTCGAACAGGAACCCGTCCTGCGGCACCATGACGATCCGCTCCCGCAGCGACGAGAACCGGACGCGGTCCAGCGGCACCCCGTCCACGAGGACGCGGCCCGACACCGGGTCCATGAGCCGCGTGAGGAGCTTGGCGAACGTCGTCTTGCCCGACCCGGTCTGCCCGACGACCGCCACGCGGCTGCGCGGCGCGATGGCGGTGGTCACCTCGTGCAGGACGGGCGGACCGCCCGGGTAGGCGAACCCCACCGACTCGAACCGCACCTCGATGGGACCGCGCGGCAGCGACTCGCCGGCCTCGCCCGGGTCGGCGACGTCCGGGACGGTGTCCAGCACGCCGAGCACCCGCCGCCAGCCCGCGATCGCGTTCTGCGCCTCGTTCAGGACCTCGGTGGCCGTCTGCATCGGGCTGACGAACAGCGTCACCAGGAACAGGAACGCCACGAGCCGCCCGGCCGACAGCTCCCCGGCGACGCCGAGCAGCGTCCCGGCGATGACGACGGCGGCGGTGGCGAGCGCCGCCACCAGCTCGCTGACCGGGAACGTCAGCGCGACCATCGCCTGCGCCCGCGTCTGCGCCGAACGGTAGGACTCCACGGTCTCGTCCACCCGCCGTCCGGTCCGCTCCTCCGAGGCGTAGGCGCGGATCACCGGGGCGCCCACCACCGACTCGCTGACCGCCGCCAGCAGGTCGCCCATCCGCTCACGGACCCGCATGTAGGCCCTCGACAGGATCCGCTGGAAGCGGCGCAGCGCGAACGCCAGCGGCACGAACGCCGCCCATACCAGCAGCGCCAGCGGCCACGAGTAGACGACCATCAGCACGCTCGCCACGACCAGCTGCCCGATCGAGACGATGAACATCAGCCCGCCGGACTGCATGAACTGGCTGATCTGGTCGACGTCGCCCGTCACCCGCGACACCAGCGAGCCCCGCCGCTCGCCGCTCTGGGTCAGCATCGACAGGTCGTGGACGTGCCGGAACGCCCGGACCCGCAGCGTCGCCAGGCCGCCCTCGGACGTCCTGTAGAGCCGCACGTTCATCAGGTACGCGCACACGGCCGTCACCAGGACGGCCGCCGCGCACAGCAGCACCGCCGTCCGGATGAAGGCCAGGTCGGGGCCGTCCGGGCGGCCGAGCCCCTTGTCGATCGTCTGCTGGACGGCGACGGGCACCACCACCCGCCCGGCCGTCGACACCAGCGCGAGCGCCAGCGTCCCGGCCAGCCCGGCCCGGAACTCCGGGCTCAGCCGCAGCCCGCGCCGCAGCGTGCTGATCGCGCCCTCCGCCGCGGTGTCGCTCAGACCCGCCGCGCTCTTCGGCCTCGAGGCCGCCGTGTCGGTCACCGTCGTCATGCCATGGCCTCCTCGCCGCCCTCGACCGCTTCCTGCTCCGCCTCGGCCCGCTCGTAGGCGTTGACGAGGTTGCGGTAGCCCTCCGAGCCGTCCAGCAGCTCGGCGTGGGTGCCGCGCGCGATGACGCGGCCGTGCTCCATGTAGACGACCTCGTCCGCGAGCGCGATCGTGGCCTTGCGGTAGGCGACGACCACGACGGTCGCGCCGCCGGACTCCTCCGCCTGCGACTCCCGCAGGCTCTGCAGGATGCGCGCCTCGACCTGCGGGTCCACGCTGGACGTCGCGTCGTCGAGGACCAGCAGCCGGGGCCGCCGCACCAGCGCCCGCGCGAGCGCGAGCCGCTGGCGCTGGCCGCCCGACAGCGTCGCCCCGCGCTCGCCCACCCTCGTGTCGAGCCCGTCGGCGAGCGCCGCCACGAACCCCTCGGCCTGGGCGAGCCGCAGCGCCTCCCAGACCCGCTCGTCCGGGACGTCCAGTCCGAGCGTCACGTTGCCGCGGACGGTGTCGTCGAACAGGAACGTCTGCTGGGGGACCAGGGCCGCCGTCGCCGCGACCCCGCCGCGCTCCACGTCGCGCAGGTCGACGCCGTCCAGCAGGACCGACCCGTCCTCCGGGTCGACCAGCCGGACGAGCAGCGACGTGAGCGTGGACTTGCCCGATCCCGTCGGCCCGACGACCGCGATCGTCCTGCCCGGCGCCGCCGCGAACGACACGTCGTGCAGGACGCGGCGCCGCGCGCCCTCACCGGCCGCCTCGTAGGCGAACCTGACCTCCCGGACCTGGAGCTCGGTCGCCGCGCCGGAACCGTCCACCGAGCCGTCCCCGAACGGCAGCGAACCCGTCGCGTCCAGGACGCCGCGGACCCGCTTCCACCCGACGACGCTGCGCGGGACCTCGCCCAGCACCCAGCCCAGCGCCCGGATCGGCCACGACAGCAGCGTGAACAGGTAGGCCACGTTCACCAGGTCGCCCGGCGACATCGCGCCCGAGTCCAGCCGCACCGACCCGATCAGCAGGACGGCCAGCACCCCGAGGTTCGGCAGCGCCTCCAGCACCGGGTCGAACAGCCCGCGGATGCGGCCGACGGCGATGTTGGCGTCCCGCAGCTCCCGCGCCCGCTCGGCGAACCGCTCGGTCTCCGCCGCCTCCCGGCCGAGGGTCTTGACCACCAGGCCGCCCTCGAAGCTCTCGTGCGCGACCTCGCTGACCTCCGCGCGCAGCTGCTGCGCGCGGGTCGCCACCGGGGACAGCCGCCGCTGGTACACCACGTTGATGAGGGCCACGGCGGGGAACACCAGGAACCCGACCCCGGCCACGACCACGTCGGTGACCAGGATCGACACCGCGGCGATCAGCAGCATGAACACGACGCCGACCGCCATCGGCAGCGGCGCGATCGGCGCCCACACCGCCTCGACGTCGGCGTTGGCGTTCGACAGCAGCTGCCCGGTCGGGTGCCGGTGGTGCCACGCCAGCGGGAGCCGCAGGTACTGCCGGGTCACCGCGCGGCGGTAGGACGCCTGGAGCCGGTACTGCATGAGGCCCGCGTAGAACCGGCGCCCCGCGACGCCGAGCGCCTTCAGCAGCGCCACCGCCAGGATCAGGGCCGCGGCCCCCGCCAGCGCCCCCGCGGTCGTGTGCCCGGCCTCGAACGCCGGCAGCACGACATGGCCGGTCGCCCAGCCGAGCACCTGAGCGGTCCCCACGGTCATCGCCGCGTACAGGGCGCTCGCCAGCACCGAGAGGGCGAACACCCGCGGCTCCGCCTTCACCGCCACCCACAGGACGCCCATGCCCTCTCTCAGGACAGGCGGGCTGACGCGTCTGGACGCAGGTGGCACGGCGACTCCTCGATCACGGCGGACCCCAGGAAATGTCCCGTTGCGACTGCGGCGGGGGGTTTGTGGGGCTGGATATTCCCTACCATCCGGCCGGGGCGCTTATTCCCGGCCACCCCGCCGCGGCCTACCATCGGTCGATGAGCACGCCCGACGACGGCCCCGTGCCGTCCGCCCCGAAGCAGGACGGCCCCGGCCCGGCGGACCCGGGTCCGGTCCGCCGCGAACGGCTGCTGCTGGCCGCGGCGCTGGAGGAGGCGGGCCCGGAGGCGACCACCAGGTGCGCGGGCTGGGACGCCCGCGACCTGGCCGCCCATCTGGTCGTCCGGGAGGGGCGCCCCGACGCGGCCCCCGGGATCCTGCTGCCCCCGCTTGCCTTCTACACCGAGCGTGTACGGCGGCGTACCGCCCGCGCCGTTCCCTTCGAACGGCTGGTGGAACGGTTCGCGCAGGGCCCGCCGAAGTTCTCCCCCTACGCCCTTCCCGGAGTCGACAGAAACGCGAACGCCGTCGAGTTCTTTGTTCACCATGAGGACATCCGGCGTGCGCGTCCCGACTGGGAGCCCCGTGCCCTCTCGCCGGAACTAGAGGAACTACTCTGGCGAAGGATAAAAATTGCCCGCTTTGTCCTAAGAAAAGTTCAGGTCGAGGTAACCTTCGTCCGCCCCGACGGCCGCGCCGCGCGCGTGTCCGGCGGCGCTCGCGGAGCCGTGCGCGTGCACGGCCCGGTAGGCGAACTCCTCCTGTGGGCACTGGGCCGCCGGGACGTCGCGAACGTGCGCCTCACCGGCGCCACGGACGCTGTCAAGACCCTGACGGAGACCGGTTGGAGTCTTTAACGGGCAGGTAACGGCACGGTTCGCCGAGAGGAGAAACGCAAGTCTTGCGGCTCCTCCGCTTTACGCGGAACCGGTGATACGGTGGGGCGGTCGGTTGCAGTCGTGGTTCTCGATCGTTCTAGACGCCCGCGAACTGATGGCAGCGGGCGTTTTGGCTTTTCCGGGACCGTACCGGGAGGCGAGAGCGTTCCGCAGCGACCGCGGGGGCCCGCGAGGTGTGGGCCCAGGTTTTGCCGCAAGGAGAAAGACATGCCCCAGCAGGGCACCGTGAAGTGGTTCAACGCCGAGAAGGGCTTCGGCTTCATCGCCGTGGACGGCGGCGGGCCGGACGTCTTCGTGCACTACTCGGCCATCCAGAGTTCCGGCTACCGCAGCCTGGACGAGAACCAGCGCGTCCAGTTCGAGGTGACGCAGGGCAACCGTGGCCCGCAGGCCGACCAGGTCGTCCCCCTGTAACGCCCGCCAGCCGTACGTGGCAGAGCCCGCCCCCCACCGCCAGGGGGAGGCGGGCTCTGTTTAATTGCGTTTTTCTCCTTCTTCGGGCCTGGCGGCCCTCCATCGTCGATAAACGCGGGCGATCGCTGGCATCGCTTCGTCTCGCCTAGCGGCTCGCTGCGCGATCAGGTTCTCGCTTCGCTCAAACCTGCCTTCGGACGCGATCGCAGCCATTGAGGTTGTTACGTGGTTGCGGTGGTGGCTGAGGTCGGCGCGCCCGTTGTGCTGAGGGTCGCCCTTCGGGCCTGGCGGCCCTGGGGCTCACGTCCGGTGAGTGGTGCAGTCTTGCTCGGCTCGCCTAGCGGCTCGCTTCGCGAGCGGTTCTCGCGAGCTCGAACCGCCTCTGGGCGCCCAGCGCCACCCTCTCAACGAACGGTGCC
>NZ_JBEZJP010000191.1:0-14056 GCF_040653175.1 Actinomadura sp. NPDC048032 | reverse complement strand
CCACCACGCCGTCATGGGCTGGGCGAAGGACGCCGAGCTCCTGCGGAAGGCGGGCGCGGGCGTCGAGCGGCTCGGCGACTGCTGCGGCCTGGCCGTAGCCCGGCTGCTGCGCCTGCTGCTGGCCCCACTGCTGCTGGCCCATGTCGAGCCGGGTGTGCTCGGCCATGCCGGGCGACTCGGCGGCGTGGCGCCCCTGGGAGGCGGCGGACGGGTCGAACGCCTCGGTCGGGCGCGCGTCCTCCACGTTGCCCTCACCGGGCGGACGGTACAGGTCGTCCACAGAGGGACCGGTCTGCTGCGCCCCGGCGCCGTAGCCGGACTCGGGCGGCGGGACCATCATCGTCCGCTCGTGGTCGGCCTGCCCCTGCTGCCCGCCGGGCTGGGACGACTCCGGCGACCACGGCTCGGGCGTGGACGGAGGCGTCGGGGCCTGCCACGGCTCGGCCGGGGGCTCCTGCCTGCGCTCGGGGCCGGTGGCGACGGGGATGTCGGTTCCGGGCGACCAGTGCAGCGTCGCCTGGTCGTCCACCACCGGGCGCTGCGGCTGCTGCGGCTGCTCGGGCGCACCGCCGGCCGGACCCGGGACGATCAGCGTCCGCTCTCCCCCGCCGTCCTGCGGCTGCGCGGGCCGCGGCGGCTGCTCGCCGTACGGGGGCTGGCCGTACTGCGGTTGCTGGTCCTGGGGCGCGCCGTGCATCGGCTGCTGCGGGTACCCGGACTGCTGCTGCGGAGGCTGCGGAGGCTGCTGCCCGTACGGCTGCTCGGGCTGCTGCCCCCACGGGGACTGTTCCGGCTGCTGCCCGTACTGCTGCGGCTGCTCGTACTGCTGCGGCTGCCCGTACTGGGGCTGCTGGTCCTGCGGGGGCGGGTATCCGCCCGGCCCTGGAGGCGTGCCGTAGGGCATCTGCGGCTGCTGCCCGTACTGGGGCTGCTGCTCCTGCGGTGCGCCGTAGGGAGGCGGGGGCGGGGGCTGCTCGCCGAACTGCTGCATCGGCTGTTCGACCATCGTGGGGGGCGGCGGGGCGGGCGCCTGCCGCTCCTCCTCGCGGGGCTGCGCCGGCTGTGCGGGGGGCCGGCCGCCCAACTGCGGAGCACCGAACACCACGGTGCGGTCACCCAGCGGCCGGGCGGGGGGCTCCTGGCCCTCCGGCGGCCTGGGGTGTCCCTCGTCCTCAGGCATCGGCCGCTGCGGACCCTGCGTGCCGTCGTTCTCGGTCATCGTCGGGCTCCTTCAGCGCCGTCGTCCCGGGGCTCCTCAGCTCCCGGAAGTCCGGAGACGCGCGGCGCATAACGCGGCCTCCGAACCTTGTCACCCATGTCCCCACCTGGCGGGCTTGCCATGCGTGGGCGTTCTCGCCACCAGCCTGCCCCGATCGCCGGTGGTATCGCAAATCACCACCCCTGATAGACGCGGGACGCCTCCGGAGCGTTCCGCCCCGGAGGCGACCTCCGCCGTGAACGTCAGGAATGCCCGATAACGCGATGGGGCCGGTACGGGGCCTGCATCCGGTCGATCTCCGCGTCCTCCAGCCGCAGGTCCGCCGCGGCGATCGCGTCGTCCATGTGAGTGAGCTTCGTCGCTCCCACGATCGGCGCGGTCACCCCCGGCTTGGCGAGCAGCCACGCGAGCGCTGCCTGCGCCGCCGGGACGCCCCGCTCCGCCGCGACCCCGCGCACGGCGTCCACGACGTCGAAGTCCGATTCCTCGTACAGGCTGTCGCCGTAGGAGTCGTTCTGGGACCGGACGGTCTTGCGCTCGCCGCCCCTCTCCCGGTTGCCCGCGAGCATCCCCCGCGCGAGCGGGCTCCACGGGATGACGCCCACCCCTTGGTCGAGACAGAGCGGAATCATCTCCCGCTCCTCTTCTCTGTAGACGAGGTTGTAGTGGTTCTGCATGGCCACGAATTTCGTCCAGCCGTGCTTGTCGGCGACGTGCTGCGCCTTGGCGAACTGCCAGGCGTACATGCTGGACGCCCCGATGTAGCGGGCCTTGCCCGACTTCACGACGTCGTGCAGCGCCTCCATGGTCTCCTCGATGGGCGTCCCGTAGTCCCAGCGGTGGATCTGGTACAGGTCGACATAGTCGGCGCCGAGACGCGTGAGGGACGCGTCGATGCTCGCCATGACGTGCTTGCGCGACAGTCCCCGGTCGTTCGGGCCGTCTCCCATGGGGAGGCACACCTTGGTCGCCAGCACGTAGTCGTCCCTGCGGGGGAAGAACTTCGGCAGAAGCCGTCCGGTCACCTGCTCGCTGACACCCATCGAGTACACGTCGGCGGTGTCGAAGAACGTGACGCCGCCGTCCACGGCCCGCCGGACGATCGGCTCCGCAGCCTCCTCGTCCAGGGCCCACGGCCGCACCGCCGGGTCGCCGTAGCTCATCATGCCGAGGCAGATCCGCGAGACCTTCATCCCGGTCTTCCCGAGCCGCACCTGTTCCATGACCTGTCTCCTCTCAACGTTCTCCACGGTGCCCCGCCACCCCAACGATCACCAACCCGACTCCGGCGATCTCCGCCGGTCCGGGGACCTGCCGCAGCACCACGAGCCCGGTCACGGTCGCGGTCGCGGGGAGCAGCGACACCATCAGCGCGTAGGTGGCGCGGCCGAGACGCGCCATCGCGAGTTGGTCGCACACGTACGGGATGACGGACGAGGAGATCCCGACGCCGATCCCCGCGGCGAGCGCGACGGGATCGCCCAGCACCGGCACGGCCTGCACACCGCCGATGGGAAGGACGACCACGCTCGCGGCCACCATCGCCATCGCCAACCCGTCGATGCCCCCGGCGTCGGACCGCGCGGCCTTGTGGGCGACGACGATGTACACAGCGAACAGTGCGGCGTTGGCGAACGCGAAGACGAACCCGAGCGGCTCTCCTTCGATCCGGACCTCCGTCAGGACGTACACGCCTCCGACAGCCGCGCCGAGCGCGACGATGTTGCGCCCTGTCCTCACCCCTAGAGCGGCCAGGAGGATGACGGGCAGGAACTCGATCGCCGCCACCGTCGCCAGGGGCAATCGTGCGATCGCCAAATAGAAGGACGCGTTCATCGCCGCGAGCACAACGCCCCACAGCAGGACCGTCCGCCGGCTCCTGCCTTTGGACCTCCGCCATAGCCTGCGCCAGACCACGAAGACGGCGGCGGCGCTCCAGATTCGTATCCCTGCCACGCCCAGGGGCCCGACACGGGGGAACAGCAGCACGGCGAACGACGGCCCCAGGTAGTGGAAGACCGCACTCCCGACAAAGTACGACCAGGGCGGAAACGGCATGGTCGTATCGTCGGGCTGTCCGTACGTTGGGGGAATGGCGAACCGAAGGGGCCGACCGGGTCGCGCCTACGAACCCAAGCCGCTCGATCCGACCGACCTGCAGATCCTCACCGAGCTGCAAAGGGACGGCCGAGCGTCCATCGCCGAGCTGGGCCGCCGCGTCGGGCTGTCCGCCCCGGCCGTCGCCGAGCGCGTCCAGCGCCTGGAGGACACCGGCGTCATCACCGGCTACCACGCCACCGTCGATCCGGTCACGCTCGGCTTCCCGATCGCGGTCCTGGTCCGGGTGAGCCCGAGCCCGCGCGAGCTGAGCCGCATCCCCAAGATCGCCGATGAGGTCCCGCAGATCGTCGAGTGCCACCGCATCACGGGCGACGACTGCTTCTACTTCATCGCGCACCTGCGCGCCGTCGAGGAGCTGGAACCGATCCTCGACCGCTTCACCCCGTACGCGAAGACGACGACGTCGATCCTCCAGTCGTCCCCGGTCCCCCGCCGCCCGCTGCCGCTGTCCTGACGCCCGCTAGGGATCCCCTGCCAGAGGCAGCGAGCGGGTCCCCGAGCGCGGTGAGGGACGCGGCTCATAAAATCCCCAGGCCTCCGCATCACATCCGCGGAGGGCCGCCGTCGCAGCGCCCAGGTCGCCGCGACACCTCGCAACGAAGAGAAGGGACACGGCAAGATGGAATTCCAGCGCTTGTCACAGGCAGCCGCCCTTGAGGTGGTGGCCGGTACCGATATCGACCCGTCCGAAGCGGCCCAGGCGATCAGCGAGGTCGACCAGTACGGCCGCGACGCCGTCATCAGCGCGATGGCGGCGGGCGCCACTGGTGACGAGGCCGTCGACGCTCTGGAACGGGGAGTCGACATGGGTCGGTACACCCAGCAGGTCGGGTACGGGCGTCCGCACGAGGAGGCCATCCGCCGGAGCCTTACCTGATCCGGAGGAGGCCGAGAAGATGGCGACCGCAGAAGCGATCGTCGTGAGTTCCGCCTTCTGAGAACCCGGCAACCGTTCACCCCTGCCGGCCTCCGTACGCACTGTGCGGGGGCCGGACTGCCCACCGGGGCAGAATGGCCCCTCGCGCACGCGAGGGGCCACCTGGTATGGGGCCGTCACCGGAGTGATGGCGGCCTGCTGTGGATCACAGCGCGGACGTCACGCCGTCGGCCACTTGCCCGACTGCTTGACGGTCACACCCTCCACCTTGTACTTCTTGTGGTCCTCCGCGTCCGGCACCACCACCACCTTGTACTCCGCGTTCTGCGGCGTGATGTTGGCCTCCGAACCGAAGAACCCGGTCGCGAAGCGCTTGATCTCGGACTCGACCTCGGCGATGTTGCCGCCGCGGACGGACGGAAGGTCGACCTGGCGTTCGACGGTGTTCCGCCGGTTGGGCCAGTCACGCCGGACGGTCACTCCCTCGACCGCGTACAGCTTCGAGTGGCTGAACCCCTCGTTCGTCAGCTTCGCGTGGTACTGGTCGGGGAACGCCAGCTTGGCGTCCGGGCCGAAGAACTCACGCGCCAGTCGTTCGATCTCCGCTTCGATCTCGGCGGCGTTGTCGCCGGTCACGCGGGGGATCCGAAGGGCGGGTTGCGGGTAGCTCATGAGAGCTCCTATGGGAAGGGGCGACGCGGCCGTAGAGACGGCGCCGCCCGATTTCGTTTGCTTCTCGCAGTGGGAACAGCCCGGTCAGTCCGAAGGTCCACTAGCGGACGTCCACGTGGGTTCGGGGTTCTGCCTGCTCAGCACAGATTCCTCGCAGCTCGCCTACATCCGGCTGACGGCTAAGCCGTCTTCGAACGCGCTGCCCTGGTCCGCGACCGGGTGGCAGGCGGAGGACGAATAGGCGCAACCGGGGGGCGGGGTTCGGGATAGAGGGAGTGTCAGCACTCCCCCCGGACACGGAGACCGCACTCCATGAAGAGACGCCTATGGCCATGGTGAGCCATGCCAGGGACGAGCTGGACGATTCGCGGATCGTCGCCGCCTCCCTGGAGGACCCCGAAGCGTTCGGCGAGCTGTTCCGCCGCCACTCGCCGCGGCTCCACGCCTACGTCAGGCGGCGCCTCGGCGGGTCCCTCGCCGACGACGTGGTGGCGGAGGCCTTCGCGACCGCGTTCCGGCGGCGCGACAGGTACGACGGGCGCGCGGAGTTCGGCGCCTGGTTGTGGGGCATCGCGAGCAACCTGATCGCCAAGCACCACCGCCACGAGACCCGCATGTACCGGGCGTTCGCCCGGACCGGCGCCGATCCCGCGGAGGACGGCGTCGCCGACAGGGCGAGCGAGCGCGCCTCCGCGGCGGCGTGCGGCCCCGGCCTGGCGCGGGCGCTGGCGTCGCTGGGCGCGCAGGACCGCAACGCCGTCCTGCTGCTGGCGTGGGGCGAGATGTCCTACGCCGAGATCGCGGTGACGCTCGGCCTGCCGGTCGGCACCGTCAAGGCCAAGATCCACCGAAGCCGGGCCAAGCTGCGCAAGGCCCTCTCCGAGGAGTGACCATGGATGAAATCGACGCCCTGCGGCAGATGCGGACGGGGCTCGCCGTGGAGGAGGCCCCGGAGCTGCTCGCCCGGCGCATCGACTGGCGAGCCGGCGGAGCGCCTTCCCGGCCTCGGCGCCGTCTCCGGATCCAGCTGGTGAGCGTGGCGGCGATCGCCGCCGTGGCCGCCGGGACGGTCGCCGCCGTCGTCTCCACGGGAGACGGCGACCCGGACGGTGCCCCCCGCGTGGAGAGCACCGTCCCCCTGAAGGGCAATGCGCTGCTGGTCGCCGCCACCAACGCGTTGAAGGCGCCCACCGGCAGGTACTGGCACACCAGAACCGTCATGGGGGACATCTACGCGGTCGGCAAGAGCGCCGCGGACCACTACAAGGTGGACTCCAGGCAGGGGAACGAGGCCTGGTTCGGCCCGGACGGCAAGGGGCGCATCACCCACATCGAGTTCGCCGACGTCCCGGTCACCGCCCAGGACAAGCGGAAGTGGGAGGCGGCGGGGTCTCTCAAGATGGTCCCCGTCCCGGACCCGGAAGGCACGGGGCAGACCGTGTTCCTCGACATGGCGTCCGAGGGAGGGCCGCCGAACTGGATGCCGGCCGACGACGACTTCGACGGCATGACCATGAAGCAGCTCACCGAGCTGCCCACGGAGCCGGGGGCGCTGAAGGAGGCCCTGCTCGGGCTCAGGGGGCACTGGCACGCCGTCTCCAAGAACGGGGAGAAGGCGGAGCCGATCCGCGCCTTGCGGGGGCAGGAGCGTGTGCGGGCTCTGAGCGACGTCGCCGGGGACCTGCTGTCCACCGCGCCGGCGCCGCCCAAGGTTCGCGCGGCGGTGTTCCGGATGCTCGCCGACCTGCCCGGAGTCAGGCCCGAGGGCCGGACGACCGACCCGCTCGGCCGCACCGGAACGGTGGTGTCGCTGCCGCTGACGACCACCGCGCCGCTCGGCCTGTTCACCGCCCCCAAGCAGCTCGGCACCTACCGGCGCCAGTTCATCGTCGACCCCGCCACCGGTTCCCTGCTGGCCATTCGCGACCTCGTGGCGAAGCCGCCCCACGGCAGTCGGCCGCTGCCGCCGGGTGACGACGGCCGGCCGCGCGCGCTGGAGGCGAAGGACATGCCCGACCGGTTCCACAAGCCCGGCGAGGTCGCCGCCTACCGGGCCTTCGCAGTCGCCGGATGGACCGACGCGCGTCCCCCGCGCTGACCCGTCCTGACGCCAAGGGGCCCGCTCCGTCCGGAGCGGGCCCCTTTCGCGGGTGGCGCCCTACGCGAAGGCGGAGCACTCCACGGTGGCGCGGCGTTCGGTCATGCCCTGCTGGACCGACGAGGTCACGCACGCGCGCTGCTTGTCGTTCAGCTTGGGCTGGCCGCACTCCTTGACGCTGGAGTAGGTGCGGCAGTCCTGGCGCGTGTTCTGGCCCCCCGGATCGGACGCCTGGGCGGCGGCCGCGCCGCCAACTCCCCCGATCCCGACCACAGCGGCGATCAGTGCCCCGGTCATGACCCTCTTCATGTGCTCTCTCCCCCGTCGCGTACGTCGAGCAACGACCGCCTTCATCCCCACCGCCAAAAACCCCAAAACCCGCCAAAGAGTCAAGAAAACGACGTCCACCTTCCCGCCATCCTCCGGGCAACTTCCCAGGTCATCGGGTGAACTCGGCGCGGACGCCCAGCAGCCGCACCGGACGCCGCCCGGTGAACCGGTCGAGCGCGGCGAGGGCGGCCTCCCGGATCCGGTCCGGCTCGCCCGACGGCGCCTCCAGCGTCCGGCCGTGGGTGCGGGTGGTGAACGGCACGTACCGGACCTTGACGACGACACGGGCGACGTCCCTGCCGTCCGCGGCCGCGTCTCCCGCGACCCTCCGCGCCAGCCGGACGACCTCGCGACGCACGTCCTCCCAGTCGTCCAGATCGCGCTGGAAGGTGGTCTCGCGGCCGCACGAGCGCGGGACGTACGGGGCGTCGCTCACCGGGGAGCCGTCCCGCCCCTGGGCGAGCCGCACCAGCCACGGCCCGGTCGCGGGACCGACCTCCCTGGCCAGGGCATCGGGATCCGCGGCCGCGAGATCGCCCACCGTGGCGATGCCGAGCCCCTTCAACCGCTTGGCCGTCTTGGCCCCGATGCCCCACAGCGCGTCGGTCGGCCGGTCACCGAGCACCTCGAACCAGGTCTCCCCGGTGAGCCGGAAGACTCCGGCGGGTTTGCCGAAGCCGGTCGCCAGCTTCGCCTGGAGCTTGTTCTCCCCGATGCCCACGGTGCATTCGAGCCCCGTCGCCGCCCGCACCCGGTCGCGGATCTCCCGGGCCAGGGCCTCCGGGTCGTCGCCGTCGAGGGCCAGGAACGCCTCGTCCCACCCCAGCACCTCCACCACGACGCCGAGGCCGCGCAGCGTGGCCATGACCTGTGCCGAGACGGACTCGTAGAGCTCCCTGTCGACGGGCAGGAACACGGCGTCCGGGCATCGCCGCACCGCCGTGCGCAGGGGCAGACCGGAATGGACGCCGTACTCGCGCGCCTCGTATGAGGCCGTGCTGACCACGCCGCGCTTGGCCGGATCGCCGTCCCCTCCGACGACGACCGGCCGCCCGCGGAGCTCCGGGTGCCGGAGCACCTCGACGGCGGCGATGAACTGGTCCAAGTCCACATGCAGGACCCACCGACCCACACCCCCATTGTCCCGCACCGGACCGAAGGCGCTCCTTCGGCCGGGCGTCGCGCCTCTAGTCGCCTTCCGCGGGGAAGAGCCATTCCAGTGCGGCGAGGGACTTGTCGAGGTACTCGCGGTGCCCGGTCTGGAGTCCGTAGGCCATGTCCTCCAGCACGCCGCACCTGGCGTAGAAGCCCGCGCGCGCCGTGATGTCTTCGACGTCGGCCCGGTATCCGCTCAGGGCCCGGTCAAGGGCCTCGGGTCCGAGGTCTCGGTAGAGCAGGCCGAAGTCGCGGGCCGGATCGGTGATCGCGGCGTCGCTCCAGTCGATGACCCCGGTCACGGTCCACGCGTCCGGGTCGACGAGGACGTGTTCGATCCCCAGGTCGTTGTGAGAGAACACCAGCTCACGCGGGGCGGCCGGAGGCGGCGCGCCGAGAAACGCCTCCACGGCGGGACGGTGCGCGGGCGGCACCGCCACCTGGGAGATCGAGGCGTAGATCTGCGCGGACTCCTCCGCCCACACCGCCATCGGCGCGTCGTCGGTCTCCACCAGGCCCGCCATCTCGGCGACCGGAACCGCGTGCAGCGCGCCGAGGAACTCCCCGAGCGCGACGGCGACGGAGCCGCCGTGGCCCGATCGCCGCGCCGGATCGGCATCGATCAGGGGGAGACCGGGGAGCTTGAAGTAGGCCAGGCAGCCCTGCTCGGCGACGGTGAAGCCCGGCTCGGGCACCGGTACGGGCGACACGTCCGCGACGGCGGCGAGCAGGCGGGCCTCGTCGCGGACCACCGCGGCCCGGCTGGCGGGGTCGGGCTCCTTGCTGAAACGGACGATCAGCTCATCGTTGACCTGGAAGGCGATGTTGTCCTCGCCCTCTCCCAGCAGCACCACGGAGTGGATGTCGTAGCCGGGCATCTGCGCCGCCACCACGTCCCGGACCTCCGCGGCCCGGGCGCTCCCCTGCGTCACCATGCGCCTACGCCCGCCCCGCCCTCGATCCTCGTCACCCTTCGACGCTATCGCCTGAGATCAGCAACCAGTCGAAACACCGGCCGTTTCGCCGACGGTTTCCGGCCGGGTCCGGGATCCTTTCATCGAACGACTTACGGAGACGGCCGCATGAGCACACCGCACCATCCCGCCGGCGGCGCCCGGCCCTGGCCCACCGACAAACTGAACGCGCTGCGCCGCGGCCGGCGGCTGGTCACCGAGGTTCCCGTCACCCGAACCGGTCGGCGGGCCTTCGTCGACATCACCCCGCTCAGCACCCCGGCAGACGCCCAAGCCCGGCGAGAAGGCTGGAGACAAGCCGCCCACGGCCGCACCTTCCGGTTGCAGCACTGGGACTATGACGCCGAGCGCATCGCCGGCTTCGACTACGACATCGGAGCCGTTCTGGTCAAAGCCACGACGGTCGCCGGTGAGGATGAGCTGACCGCGACGCTCGAAACGTGGCAACTGCACCCTGACCAGTTCCTGTATCCCTGGGAGACCGACGACCCGAAGTAGCCGCAGGGCGTCGCGCGTTCGACGGGCCGGCTGTTGCGGGCCGACGCAGATTCATGCTTCGCGGACGAAAGTGGCGCAGTCCGGGCAGTCGTCGAGGTAGCGGTGCCGGCACTCGACGGTGTGCCGCAGAAAGGTGATCGCCTGCTGTCGGTGGGCGACCTCGCTCTCGAGTGCGCCGATCTTCGCCCTCACGACCGCCTGTGCCGCCGACCGCGTCGGCGCCATCGCGGCGGTGACCTCGGGCAGCGAGAGCCCGACCCGCCGCAGTTTCAGCACCGTGCGCGCCTGCTCCAGAGCACTGTCGTCGTAGACGCGGTAGCCGTTGCCGTCGCGACGCACGGTGAGCGCTCCGGCGTCTTCCCAGTGCCGCAGCACGTGGGCCTCGACCCCGAGTTCGGCAGCCGCTTCCCCGATCTTCATCACCACGCGCGCCTTGCCTTCATGTCGACCTGAACCCCTAGCGTCTCGATCATGCCTGACAGCACCCCCACAGCGGACCCCCGTCCCCCTTCATCGATCCTGGTCACCGGCGCGGCCGGCAATCTCGGCCGGGAGGTCGTCACCCGTCTCCAGGCGCATGGCGGGCACGTCCGGAGCCTTCTGCGCCGTCCGATCCCTCCGCGTGCCGGAGTCGAGTCCGTGGTCGGCGACCTCACGGATCCCGCCGTTGTCCGCGAGGCGCTCGTGGGCGTCGACGCCGTCTTCCTCATCTGGCCGCTGCTCGATCCCGCCCCCGCCCACAACCTGGTCGCGGAGCTCAATGCGGCAGGACCCCGTGTCGTCTACCTGTCCACGACCGCCATAGACGACGGAACCGCTCGCCAGAGTGATCCCATCGCCCAGGTGCACATGGACATGGAAGGACTGCTCCACGAAGCCGGCCTGCACCCGGTGGTGCTGCGCAGCGACACGCTGGCCTCCAACACACGTGGCTGGGCGCCGCAGTTGCGGGCGGGCGACGTGGTCTCAGGCCTGGAGATCGCGCGCACAGCCGTCGTGGACGAGCGCGACGTCGCTGATGCGGCCGCAACCGTACTGCTCGCGCATCACGACCGGCTGGACCAGGCGTTGCACGTGCTGACCGGCCCCGAGGTCCTCAGCCGCGCCGACCAGGTCGCTCACCTCGGTGCTGCTCTCGGACGGCCGCTGCGCTTCGAGGCACTGCCCGCCGATCTGGCGCGATCGAGGATGCTCGCGGACGGTCGTCCCGAGCCGCTGGTCGACGCGCTGATCGCTGCCTCGGTACGGCGGCCTGAGTCGAGCCGCGTCACCGATCACGTCGAGCGCCTGACCGGCCGACCCGCGGGCGCCTTCGCGAAGTGGGCGCTGGACCACGTCGCCGACTTCGGGTGAGCGGCCGCTCCGGTCAGACTTCCCAGAGGGCGGCTTCGAGGACGGCGGCGACGTCGTCGACGGCTTCCTGGCAGAGCCGTGGCATGAACTCCCGGAGCGGCTCGACGATCGCATCGGGAACGGTCCCAGTCCAGGGCCGGACGGGCGCCTCTCCGCCGGTCAGGGGCGGAGGACGATCTTGCCGTGCGTGTGGCGCCGTTCCAGTTCGCGGAAGGCGTCCCGCACCTGGGCCAGCGGGTAGACGTTGGCGATCGTCACTTCCAGCTCTCCCCGTGCGGCGAGGCGGGCCAGCTCGCCGAGGACGGCCGCGCACGCCGCCGTGCTCTCTCCGGCGGTCTGCGCGCCGACCCTGGCCGCGGTCCCCCAGTCGCGGATCGTGTTGATCCGCTCGGGCCGCACGCCCAGCTCCACCGCCAGGTCGACGTAGCCGGTGCCGAACGTGTCGATGAACGCGTCGACCGTCCCGCCGGAGGCCTGCTCGATCCGCTCGGCCACGCCGTCCCCGTACTCGACCGGGATGACGCCGTGCTCCTTCAGCCAGGCGTGGTTCGGCTCGCTCGCCAGCCCGATCACCGTGGCGCCGCGCCGCCGCGCGAGCTGCACGGCGAGGGACCCGACGCCGCCCGCCGCGCCGGAGACCACGACCGTGTCGGACGGTCCGGGGTCGACCGCGAACACGCAGGCGTACGCGGTCGCGCCCGCCACCTGCAACGATCCGGCCACCTCCCAGGACAGCCCCGCCGGGCGCGGCGTCAGCCGGACGTCGTCGACCGCGACGAACTCCGCGTGGCTCGCCCTGTCGTGGGTGAAGCCGAGGACCTCGTCGCCCATCGCGAACCCGCGCACCTCCGGCCCGAGCTCCACGATGACACCGGCCAGGTCGGTGCCCTGCCCGGAGGGGAACGTCGCGGGCCAGCGCGCGTGCAGCCCGCCCTCCCGGATATGCGTCTCGCCGGGCTGGATGCCCGCCGCGCGGACCTCCACCAGCACCTGCCCGGGACCGGGCACCGGACGCTCCACGTCCTCCACCCGCAGGACGTCGATCCCGCCGTACTCGTGGAACCGCACCGCCTTCATCGCGTGATCACCGCTCTTCCTCGTCCGTCGCGGCCTTCGCTGGCCGCGCTTCCGAGCCTGCCCGGTTTCCCGCGGCGGAGGAAGGGACCGTTCTCCCTAGGATCGCCAGTCCGAGGATGCCCGGGACGCACCGCGGCGGACCGATGAGAAGGGGCAGGACCCCGTCGCAGTAGAAGCGGGCCCGGCATCGCCGGACCCGCTTCACGTCAACGGTGATCAGCTCACCGCTGCTGCTCCTGGGCGTGTCGCCTCCGCGCCTCCGTGCGCAGGTCGTTCGCGACGGCGTCGACGGAGGTGCCCGGGCTGACCGGGACGGTCAGCCCCCTGGAGTGGATGCCCTCGACGACCTCGCCGCTGACCTCCAGGTCCACTGTCCGGCCGGTGGCGACGGCCGTCTCCAGCGCCTCGTAAGCGGCGGCCCGGGGGTCGCTGCTCTGGGACGTTACGCGTTCGCGCATTACGTCTCCTTCTGGGGTGTTTCAATTGGCTCCCGCAAGCGGGACTTCACACGGGAGACCGTCCCAGGGGATGTGGACGACGCCAGTCGGCGCGGGGCCACTGCCAGCAAGGACTGCCGGATCCGGGCGGGCCCGCCCCGCCTCATCGCGGTCCGTCAGGAAGGCGGGAGCCAGCGCGCGCGGGCACTCGTCCGGCTCATGGATGCGGAAGTCACCCCGGCAGAAACGGGCGAGGCCCCTTCCGGAGATTCCGGAAGGGGCCTCGCCTTCGCGCTGCTTCGGTGCGCGTCAGCCGCCTCAGCGGTTGTACTGACCGAAGTCGTACTCCTCCAGCGGGACGGCCTCGCCGGAGCCCTGCCCGAAGGCGTACTCGGCGCCGTCGTCGTAGGAGCCGACGGAGTACACCGCCGCCTTCGCCTCCTCGGTCGGCTCGACCCGGACGTTGCGGTACTGCGGCATGCCGGTACCGGCCGGGATGAGCTTGCCGATGATGACGTTCTCCTTGAGGCCGAGCAGCGGGTCGCTCTTGGCGTGCATCGCGGCCTCGGTGAGCACCCGGGTCGTCTCCTGGAAGGACGCCGCCGACAGCCACGACTCGGTCGCGAGCGAGGCCTTGGTGATGCCCATCAGGACGGGGCGGCCGGCGGCGGGGACCCCGCCCTCGGCCACGACGTTCCGGTTCGTCTCCTCGAAGATCGGCCGCTCGACCAGGTCACCCGGGAGCAGGTCGGTGTCGCCCGACTCCAGGATGTTCACCCGCTTCAGCATCTGGCGAACGATGATCTCGATGTGCTTGTCGTGGATCGACACGCCCTGCGACCGGTACACCTCCTGCACCTCCTGGACGAGGTGGAGCTGCACGGCGCGGGGACCGAGGATGCGCAGCACCTCGTGCGGGTTGATCGCACCCGCGATGAGCTGCTGGCCGACGCCCACGGCCTCGCCCTCCTTGACCAGGAGGCGGGACCGCATCGGCACCGGGTAGGCGATCTCGTCGGAGCCGTCGTCCGGGACGATGACGACCTTGCGGGCCTTCTCCGTCTCGTCGATCTTGACGCGGCCGGCGACCTCGCTGATCGGGGCCACACCCTTGGGGATGCGGGCCTCGAACAGCTCCTGGACACGCGGCAGACCGTGCGTGATGTCGCCGCCCGCCACACCGCCGGTGTGGAAGGTGCGCATCGTCAGCTGCGTGCCGGGCTCGCCGATGGACTGCGCGGCGAT
>NZ_JBEZJP010000190.1:0-14093 GCF_040653175.1 Actinomadura sp. NPDC048032 | reverse complement strand
CAGCGCGACCCGCTGCTGCTGGCCGCCGGACAGCTCCCCGGGGCGCCGCCGCTCCAGCCCCTGGAGGCCGAGCTCGCGGGCGGCCTCGGCCGCCCGCCCGTGCCGGACGGCGCGGCTCTGCTTCCTGACGCGCAGCGGGTAGGCGATGTTGTCCACGACGGTCATGTGCGGGAACAGCGCGTAGTCCTGGAACACCATGCCGACGTCGCGCCGCCCCGGCTGGAGCCGCGTCACGTCCTCGTCGCCGAGGCGGATCGTCCCGCCGGTGGCCGCCTCCAGGCCGGCGACCGTGCGCAGCAGCGTCGTCTTCCCGCAGCCGGACGGGCCGAGCAGCGCGAAGAACTCGCCCGCGCCGACGTCGAGGTCGAGCGCGTCCAGGGCCCGCACACCGCCCGGGTACACCTTCGTCAGCCGCCGGATCGTGATGGACCCCATCAGCGCTTGATCCCTCCGTGGAAGCGGAACCCGTACCGGCGGCTGACGAACAGGTACATGAGCACGACCGGCAGGGAGTACAGCAGCGAGAACGTGGAGATCAGCGGCAGGTCCGGCTGGCCGCCCTCGGTGTAGAACGTGTACATGATCACCGAGGCGGGGGCCTTGTCCGGGTTCCGCAGGAGCAGGAACGGCATGAGGAAGTCGCCCCACACCTGCGCGACCGTCCAGACCGTCACGGTGGCGAGCCCGGGGCGGATGACCGGGACGACCACGTGCCGCAGGACCTGGAGCGGGGAGGCGCCGAACACCCGCGCGGCCTCCTCGTAGGACGTGGGCGTGGCGTCGGTGAAGTCCTTCAGCAGGAAGATCGCCGCCGGCAGCAGCCCGCCGGTCAGCACCAGGACCACGCCGAGCCGCGAGTCGATCAGGTGCAGGTTGAAGGCCAGCAGGAACACCGGCACCATCGCGGCCGTCCCGGTGATGATCGACGACAGCAGGAGCAGGACGTACAGCAGCAGGTCCCGGCCCGGGACCCGGACCCGGCTCAGCGCGTAGGCGGCCAGGGACGCGGTCGTGACGACCAGCGCGGCCGTCCCGGCGGCCAGCAGCACCGAGTTGCGCAGCGACGCGAGCGCGTAGGGGTTGTCCAGCAGGACCCGGAAGTTGTGCAGGGTGAACTCGGGCAGCGACGCCGCGATGCCCGGGTTCGCGTCGAAGGGCGCGAAGGCCAGCCAGAGCAGCGGCAGCGCGAAGAACCCGAGGACGGCGGAGACGAAGACGGCCAGCCCGATCCGGCGCAGCAGCTCGCGCACCGTGGCGTTCACGCGGCCGCCCCCTCCGCCGCGCCGGCCTTCACCGCGCCGGCCTCCGCGCCGCGGGCGCGGCCGCGGTCGCGCAGCGCCCGCAGGTAGACCAGCGCGATCACCAGGTTGACCAGGATCATGATCAGCGAGATGGCGGCGCCGAACCCGAGCCGGCCGTCCCCGAGCGCCGTCCGGTACACGTACACCGACATGATCTCCGAGCGCCCGTCCGGGCCGCCCGCGGTGATCAGGAAGGGGGTGAAGTCGTTGAACGTCCACAGGCTGACCAGCAGCAGGCTCGTCAGCAGGTGGCCCCTGATGCGCGGGAGCACCGCGTCGCGGAGCGTCTGCCACGTGGAGGCGCCCGCGAGCCGGGCCGTCTCCAGATGGGACGGTGGAACGTTCCCGATCGCCGCTCCGTAGAGCATCATCGAGAACGCCGTGCCGCGCCAGACGTTGAACACGACGACGCACGCCATCGGGTGGTCGAGCAGCCACGCCGTGCCCGGGGTGCCGAGCACGGCGTTGAGGGTCCCGCCGTCGCGGTCGAGCAGCGCGATCCACAGGAACGCGATGACCGAGGACGGCAGGATCCAGGCCAGCAGCACCAGGCCCTCGACCAGCCGCCTGACCGGGCCCGTGCGGTCGCGCATCACCCACGCGATCGAGAAGCCGAGCACGGTCTGCCCGATCACCGCCGACCCCAGGACGAACTGGAGCGTCAGCCACAGCGACCGGTGGAAGTCGCCGTCGCCGAGCACCGTCCGGTAGTTGCCGGCCCCGACGAACCGCGGCTCGCTGGCGGCGACGCCCGTGAGCCGGTAGTCGGTCGTGCCCAGGTAGAGCGTCCAGAGCGCGGGGAACACCAGGAACACCGCGACCAGGACCAGCGCGGGCGCGACGAAGGCGGCGGCGCGTCCCCGTCCCAGCCCGGCCGCGTCGTCCTCGGAGAACGCGCCCGGGGACGCGACGTCAGCGCGGGGCGACGTGGGAGGCGCCACCGACGATCCCCTCCAGCTTCTTGCCGTACTCGGCGGCGGCCTGGTCGGGGCTCTTGCCCGACACCACGCTCGCCGTGGCCTCCTGCAAGGCCGTCGACACCTCCGGGTAGGCCGAGAGGCCGGGACGGTAGGACGTGACGGGCAGCACCTTCTCCGACACGAACGTCAGGAACGGGTCGCCCGCGAGGATCTCCTTGTTCACGTCCGTCCGGGACGTGATCTCGGGGGTGCCGGCCGTCCGCGCCTTGACCATCTCCGGGGAGTTCATGAAGGCCAGCAGCTCGAAAGCCTGCTGCGGGTACCGGGTGTTGGGATTGAGGACGGTCACCGAGCCGCCCGACATGCTCACGAACGACTGCCCGCGCACGCCGCGGCCCTGGGAGACGGCGGGGATCAGCGCGTAGCCGACGTCCTGGTCGCGGCCGGCCATCTTCGCCACGCCGGTCTTCGGGTTGAGGACGTCCCGCCAGAAGTAGTCGCCCTCGAACAGGATCCCGATCTTGCCGGCGGCGAACTCCTCGAACGACTTGTCGCGCCCCTTGGCCTCCTGCTGGAGCTTCGGGTCGCCGAGGCCCTCGCGGCCGTAGACCTGCGCGTACAGGCCGAGGACCTGCTTGAGCGCCTGGCCGTCGCCCGTCCACCTGCCGTCCGCCCAGATCTCGGCGCCCGCCCCGGCCAGCAGCGGGAGCGCCCCCTGCATGCTGGTGGCCTCACCCATCGCGGTGCCCGCGTCGAGCTGGATCGGGGTCACGCCGGGGACCTTCTTCAGCGCCCGCCCCGCCGCGACGATCTCCTGCCAGCTCTTCGGCTGCCAGTCGGCGGGCAGCCCGGCCCTCGCGAACAGCTTCTTGTTGAAGAAGATGAGGCGGCCGTCGGTCCCGGGCGGGACGCCGTACCGCTCGTCCTCGAACATCGCCAGCCGCTGGACCGACCCGGGGATCCGGGACCAGCCGTCCCAGGCGCCGGCGGGGGCGCCGACCGCCTTCGAGAGCGGCAGGATGTAGCCGGCCTGCGCGAACTCACCGACCCAGATGCCGTCGATGTCCATGATGTCGGCGCCGGAGCGCGACTTCAGGTCGAGCGCCAGCTTGGTCTTGTACACCTCGTCGTCCACGCCCTGGCCGCGGAACGTCACCTTCGCGGTGACGCCCTTGGCCTTCTGCGCCGCGACGAACTTCGGGATCACCGTTCTGGTGAGCCACACGGCCTCTTCGGTGTTCTTGCCGCCCTCGATGGCGTTGCGGGTGATCGTCAGGGAGAAGCTCTTGGCGTCCTTGCCCCGGTCGGGGTCCGTCGAGGACCCGCCGCCGCACCCGGCGAGCGCCGCGCCCGCCATCGCGAGCGCGGCCGCCGCGCCGATCCGCCTCCTGGAGAAGCCCCTGCTGGAGAAGACCATGGGTGACCTCCTACAAGCGTCACCACATAACGTGAACGAAGAATTCGATCACGTAAAGAGCCGGAGATCGTTTTTCTGGCTCAGGGGTCCATCAGCTCGGCGGACCGCGCCGCGAACGCCTCCACGGCCTTCGCCGTGATCGGGCCCGGGGCCGCCGGGAGGACCGTCCCGTCCACCGCCCGGATCGGCTGGACGTCGCGGGTCGTGGAGGTCAGGAACGCCTCGTCCGCGCGGTACAGGTCCTCCAGCGCGACGTCCTCCTCCTCGCCGCCGCACCACTCCAGCGTGAGCGCGCGCGTCACCCCGGCCAGGCAGCCGGACGCCAGCGGCGGCGTGATCAGCCGGCCCCCGAGCACGACGAAGATGTTGCTGCCCGTCCCCTCGCACAGGTTCCCTGCGGTGTTGCCGAAGATCGCCTCGCCGCCGCCGCGCTCCTTGGCGTAGGCCAGCGCCAGGGCGTTCTCCGCGTAGGAGGTGGTCTTGAGGCCGGACAGCGCGCCCCGCTCGTTGCGCGGCCACGGCACGACCGTCACGTCCGCCGTCGCCGGGAACGGGTCCTGCGGGCCGGCGATGATCGACACGGTCGGGCCCTCGTCGCCGCGCGCGGAGCCGAGCGGGCCCGGGCCGCTCGTGTAGGTGATGCGGATCCGGGCCAGCGGCCACTTCGGCGCGGCCGCGAGCACCTCCAGCGTGCCCTGCGCCAGGGCGTCGTGGTCGGGCTCGGGAAGGCCGAGGCCCGCCGCCGAACGGGCGAGCCGCCGCAGATGCCGGGTCAGCGCGAACGGCTCCCCGTTCGTCGCCTTCACGGTCTCGAAGATCCCGTCCCCGACGAGCATGCCGTGGTCGAAGACCGACACCGTCGCCCGCTCAGGGTCGAGCAGTTCCCCGTTCAGCCAGATCCTGGCCTGCTCCGTCACCGGAAGCCACCTCCAATAGCCGAGCCGCCTTCAGCTCGGTCTCGCGCCACTCGCGAAGCGGATCGGACCCCCACGTGATGCCGGCGCCGGTGCCGAACCGCAGCAGGCCGTCCTGCGCCCAGAACGTCCGGATGCCCACGGCGAGGGCGCCGCGCCGGGAGTCCGCGTCCACCCAGCCGACGGCCCCACAGTACGGCCCCCGCGGGACGGGTTCGAGCTCTTCCAGCAGCCTCAGCGCGCTCGACTTCGGGGCGCCCGTCACCGAACCGGGAGGAAACGTCGCGGCGATCAGCTCCGGCCAGCCTCCCCCCGCCAGCCGCGCCCGGACGGCCGACACCAGGTGGACGAGCCCCGGATGCTCCTCCAGCGCGCACAGCTCCGGCACGCTCACCGACCCGGTCTCCGCCACCCGCCCGAGGTCGTTGCGGACCAGGTCGACGATCATCACGTTCTCGGCGCGGTCCTTGGGCAGCAGGTCGTCCGCCGTCCGGCCGGTCCCCTTGATCGGACGTGACTCGACCACCCGCCCGTCCCGCCGCAGGTACAACTCCGGCGAAGCCGACGCCACCTCCAGACCGGGCAACTTCAGCGTCATCGCGTACGGCGCGGGATGGCGCTCGGCGAGCCTCGCCCCCAGCCCGGCGATGCCCGCGCCGCCGGGCAACTCCGCGGAGAGCACCCGGCAGAGATTCGCCTGGTAGACCACACCGTCCGCGATCGCGCCGCGGATGCGCTCCACGCCCGCGACATAGGCGGCCTCGTCCAGCGAACTCGTCCACTCCCCCGGGCCGGTCCACGGGCCCCCCGGATGCGGCGCGGGCCTGACCGTCTCGAACCGGGCGCATGTGACCTTCCCCTCATAGGTCACCACGACCGCCCACCAGCCGCGCGAATCCAGCGCCCCGAGGTCGGAGGTCACATCCGCGAGCCCGGTCGCCAGCAGCCCCCCGGCATAGGCGAAACTCACCCGAGCACGCACCCGAACGAATCGGCCAGGCCCGCCAGCCCGGCCTCGGTCACCACAAGCGCCCGCCGCGTCCTGCCCCGCTCGAACCAGCCCAGCTCGATCATCCGGCTGGTCAGCGCCTCCCCCAGCGCCCCGTTCAGGTGCGGCCGCCGCTCCGTCCAGTCGAGGCAGTGCCAGGCGAACCGCCGCCGCGCCCCCCGCAGCGCCGCCAGATCCAGGCCCAGCGCACCGAGACGCTCCTCGCCCTTCTCCGTCACCTCGTAGGCGTCGCCGTCCGCGGCCTCGATCAGGCCGCCGTCCACCAGCGCCGCGAACAACGTCACCCCGGCGAGCCCGGCCAGATGGTCGTAACACGTCCGCGCCTCGTGCAGGCGCCGCGCCTCCCGCGACTGCCGCAGGCCGTTCACCCGCACCGGCGGGCTGATCCGCGACAGCGCCTCGATCACCTGGGCCACGTCACGGCCCCGCAACCGGTAGTAGCGGTGCCGCCCCTGCTTCACGACCGTCACGAACCCGCCGTCCAGCAGACGCGACAGGTGCGCGCTCGCCGTCTGGGCGCTCACCCCCGCCGTCCTCGCCAACTCCCCCGCCGCGAGCGGACGCCCGTCCAGCAGCGCCGTCAGCATCGCGGCCCGCGCCCGGTCCGCCAGCAGAGCCGCCACCGGCGCGAAGTCCACACCCACGACCTGTTCCGAGCCCATGCCACCGAGCCTAGGCGACCCACCCTTCGACCAGCGCCGAAGCATCCCCGCCCCGCCCCGCACCGCAAACCGGTTCGCGTCACCGCCCCGGACGCGCTAATGTTTTCCCCGTCGCCGCAGGGCGCAAGCGGAAGTGGCTCAGGGGTAGAGCATCACCTTGCCAAGGTGAGGGTCGCGGGTTCAAATCCCGTCTTCCGCTCTGAGGGGCCTTTCAGGCTATGACCAGAAGGTCTCCTTCTGGTGGAGTGGCCGAGAGGCGAGGCAACGGCCTGCAAAGCCGTGTACACGGGTTCAAATCCCGTCTCCACCTCAACCCGTCCCTCTTCGGAGGACACGGACCCGGGCGATTAGCTCAGTGGGAGAGCGCTACCTTGACACGGTAGAGGCCACTGGTTCAATCCCAGTATCGCCCACGAGTCGGGCCGTCGTGGTCGGCGCTTTGCGCCTTCCCGGTGGCCCGCAATGCTTTCCTGGGGGGCGACCCCCAGACCCCCGATGTGGGGGACTCCGTCCCCCACGCCCCCTGCGTGCGGGCCAGGGTTGCGTTCGTACCTTTGAGGTCTTCGTTCGGCTCGGGTACTTCTCTTCTCGCCGGGCCTTCTCGTGTCTGACACTCTTCCTGTCTGCGTCACCTGGGCAGCCCCTTTCGGCGTCGGTTGCGGGTGGCCTCCTCTTCCTCGCCGTGTCCTGACTTGCGGCCGACTCTTGGCGGGCCCTTGCCTGGGCTTCTCCTCTCCCCGCCCTCGGCCTGTCTGAGACGTGCGCGGCCTAGAACGCGTCGACCTGGTCCTCTTGGGACGCTCGCGCGGGCATCAGCGGCGCGTGTCTGTGCTGATTTGCGCCCAGCCAGCAGCGCCGGCGTGCCTGCCCACACCGGCGCAGGCGCGATCTCAGCTGGGGCTCCTGGTGAGGCCCCGCTGTTGGTGGCCGCGACGCACTGTGGCTGTGATGTCTTCCCCTGGGGTGAGGTGGTGTGTTGACGTTAGGCAGGTAGTTGCCTGCATAATGGGGGCGTGGATTCTGGAGGGATGGATTCGGTCTTCAAGGCGTTGGCCGATCCCACGCGGCGGCTTCTGCTCGACCGGTTGCGGGAGCAGAACGGGCAGACGCTGCGTGAGCTGTGCGAGCGGCTGGACATGGCGCGGCAGTCGGCGACGCAGCATCTCGACATCCTGGTGGGGGCCGGGCTCGTGACCGTCGTCAGGCGGGGGCGCGAGCGGGTCCACTACCTCAACCCGGCGCCGATCCACGAGATCGAGGAGCGCTGGATCTCCGAGTTCGACAGGCCCCGCCTGCAAGTGCTCAGCGCCATCAAGGCCCAGGCAGAGGAGTACGCCATGACCGGCGAACCGACGACCGTCCCGACCTATGTCTATGTCACCTACATCCGCGCGAGCGCCGAGCAGGTGTGGCGCGCCCTGACCGACGAAGCAGGAGGAGAAGGACGGGTACACCCTGTACGCCAAGTCGGGCTGGCAGAACGCCCCCAACCCCGGCACCGGCTGGTGGGTCGGATGGGTCGACCGCGGCGGGCGCGTGACCACGTTCGCGCTGAACATCGACATCGTCAAGGACGGCGACGCGGCCAAGCGCGCCACGGTCGCGCGCGAGTTGCTGCAGCGTCTGAACGTGCTGCCCGGCGCGTGAGTGATCAGCCCGCGGACCGCGGTGACCGCTGCGCCGATCCCCGTCCGCCGGTACAAGCCGCGCTGATGGGTAAGGAGGCGGCAGGGGAGGCTTAGGGGGAGCCGTGCGTGTAGCGGGTGTGCAGACCGTCCTGCCGGACCATCACTACGAGCAGCGAGACATCACCGAGGCCGTCGTCGGGGCGACCGGGGCCGACCGGCGGGTGGTGGAGCGTTTCCACGCCGCCACCCGGGTGACGGGCCGGTACCTGGCCCTGCCGATCGAGAAGTACGCGAACCTCGACGGGTTCACCACCGCGAACGGCGCCTATGTCGACGCCGCGCTGTCCCTCGGGGAAAGAGCCGTCCGGGGGGCGCTGGAGGCGTCCGGTGTCGAGGCGTCGGAGGTCGACCATCTGGTCTTCTGCTCCTCGACCGGAGTCGCCACCCCCTCGCTGGACGCGACCCTGGCCCAGCGTCTGGGCCTGCGGGACGACATCAAGCGGGTACCGATCTTCGGTCTGGGGTGCGCGGCCGGCGCCGCGGGACTGTCGCGGCTGCACGACTACCTCCGCGCGTGGCCCGACCAGGTGGCGGCGCTGGTCTGCGTCGAGCTGTGCTCGCTGACGGCGCAGCGCGACGACGAGTCGCTGGCCAACCTGGTGGCCAGCGGACTGTTCGGGGACGGCGCCGCGGCCGTCGTGGCGGTCGGAGGCGACCGGAGCACCGGTGCCGGGGGGCCGAGCCGCTGGGGGCCGCGCGTCGTCGCGACCCGCAGCAAGCTCTACCCCGGCACCGGGAGGCTCATGGGATGGGACGTCGGCGAGCACGGCTTCCGGATCGTCCTCGCCGCCGACCTGGTGGACCACGTGGAGGCGACGCTGGCGGGCGACGTCGCCGCCTTCCTCGGCGAGCACGGTCTGTCGCCCGGCGAGGTGACCTCCTGGGTCTGCCACCCCGGCGGGCCGAAGGTGATCGAGACGATCGCCGAGGCCTTCTCCCTCGTCCACGGCGAACTCGACCTGACATGGGACTCCCTGCGGGAGTTCGGCAACCTGTCCTCGGTCTCGGTGCTCAACGTGCTGCAGGAGACGATCGAGCGCCGCCGCCCGCCCGAGGGCGAACCCGGGCTGCTGATGGCGCTCGGGCCAGGGTTCTCCGCCGAACTGCTCCTGCTGCGCTGGTGAACCCGTGACCGGCTTCACGCTGCTCGTCGCGCTCGTCGGGGCCGAGCGGCTCGCCGAGCTGGTCGTGGCCCGCCGCAACCAGGCCTGGGCCCGGAGGAGGGGCGGCGTCGAGTACGGACGCGGGCACTACCCGGCGATCGTCGCCGCCCACGTCGGCCTGCTCGGCGGCGCGCTGCTGGAGGCGCGGTTCCTCGACCGTCCCTTCATCCCGGCGCTGGGCTGGCCGATGCTGGGCCTCGCCGTCCTGGCCCAGGGGCTGCGCTGGTGGTGCATCGCCACGCTCGGCGTCCGGTGGAACACCCGGGTGATCATCGTTCCGGACCTGCCGCTGGTGGCGGAGGGCCCCTACCGCCGGCTGCGCCACCCCAACTACGTCGCGGTCGTCGCCGAGGGCGTCGCCCTGCCGCTGGTGCACACCTGCTGGCTCACCGCCCTGCTGTTCACCGTCGTGAACCTGGGCCTCCTGAGAACCCGCATCAGAACCGAGAACGCCGCCCTCCAACAAGCCGCCGACACCAGCCCCGCACCCCCGTGACGTCCCACACCACCGCGGCGGTTGACCCTGACGCAGGGTCAACCTCCCAGCATGGTCGCCATGAACAGGACGACCAGTGCGCCGGACCACGGCGAATGGGCTGAACCCGGCGGCAGGACGACGCGGAAATTCACGATCCGGCACGGGGGCATCACGATCCCGGTGTCCCGTGGCGGCAGGGGACGGCCGCTCGTCCTGTGCCCCGGGCTGAACTCGACGCAGGCCGACCTGCACGAGCTGGCCGGGCTGCTGCGGCGCGACCACGACGTGGTGACCTTCGACCTGCGAGGCCACGGCCTCGCTTCGGCCGCCGACCGGTACTCCTTCGAGGCGTTCCTGAGCGATCTGGACGCCGTGATGGCGGAGCCGGACCGCCTCGGCCTGGACGAGGCCCCCGTGCTCGTGGGCTACTCGATGGGCGCTGACCTGGCCGTGCACTTCGCCTCCGAGCATCCCGGCGCCGTGGCCGAGCTCGTCCTCGTCGACGGGGCGAACCCGGTGCCCGAACCCTTCGTCACCGAGGCCCTCCTGCCGGAACTCCGCGCGATGTGGGAGGACATGGCGGCTCGGCAGGAGGCCGCACGGGGCACCGCGCGCCAGGTGCTGCTCACCGGCCAGGACATCCTCGACCTGAACGTCGAGATCGACGCGGTCCGGTCCGGGATCCTCGACCGCTACCGGAAGATCGACCGGCCGGTCCGCATGATCATGTCGAGCTCGATGGCCGGTGAGGGCGGGGGAGAGCATGCGCCCCGGCTCAACCGGAACTGGCGTGCCGGAATCGACCGGCTCGTTCGCGAGCAGCCGCACATCCCCGCCCTCTGGCTCGAAGCCGACCACCGACTGGTCTTCACCCATGCCCCGGAGATAGCCCGCATCATCCGGAGCACGCCCGGCCGGGCCGGCTCGACGCCCGTCCCGTAGGAGACTGGTCGGATGCTGACCATCGGCGAACTGGCGTCCTACGCCGGAGTGACGGTGCGCACGGTGCGGCACTACCACGCCAAGGGACTGCTGCCGGAGCCGGAGCGGGACCGCTCCGGGTACCGCCGGTACGACGCGGGCGCCGTGATCGAGCTGATCAGGATACGGACGCTCGCCCAGGCGGGGGTCCCGCTGGCACGGGTGCGGCAGCTCCTGCGGGCCGACGAGGAAGAGTTCGCCGCGGCGGTCGCGGACATCGACAGTCGGTTGTGCGCCGAGATCCGGCAGCGACGGCTCCACCGCGCGCAGATCGCCCGGCTGGCCTCGGGAGACCACCTGGCGCTACCGCCGGAGGTGGTCGAGTATCTCGACCGGCTGCGGGCGCTCGGCATCGACGAGCGGATCGTCCGGGTCGAGCGCGACGGCTGGATCCTGCTGGCCGCGCACTCGCCCGAGCGCGTCGCGGAGTGGACGGCGCGCAAGCGCCGGCAGATCGACGACCCGCGGCTCGTCGCCTTCTACCGCTCGCTCGGCCAGGCCCTCGACCAGAGCGGCGACGACCCGCGGCTGGTCGAGGCGACCGACGAGCTGGCCGACTACATCACGCAGATGGCCGACGAACAGGGCGAGGACTACGTCGACGACACCGACCTCGATCCCCCGCTGGTCGAGCTGATGGACGTACGGGTGTTCGACACCGTGCCGCAGGCCCGCCGCCTGATCGAGCTGCTGAGGCGGAGAGGCTGGACCGGCTGGACCAAGCTGGAGCGCATCCCCCTCACCGATGACCGGCGATGACCCGGCTCGCGAACGCACCGGCGGCGCCGGCCGTCTTCACCGCGACTCCTTCGATCAGCTTGGCGGGTCATCGTCCAGGAGGTCCTGCATCCGCTGCACCAGCTGTTCGAGTTGGGCATGGACGTCCGGCCCCTCGTGATGCGCCGACCGATCGATGGGCCCGGGATCCGGCTGGGGCGGCAGCGACGCGTAGGCGACGTGGACCGGTTTCTCGTCCTTACCGTTCGGCCCGGGCCGCCCAGGGTTGGTCAGCTCGACCGGAAGCGGCGTGAAGTCCCTACGTTCGATCATCGCGATGTCCCACTCGATCACACGCTCGTAGACGTCGTCGGACACGATCAGGGCGAAGTCGCCCTGCTCGAAACGCGCTCGGAGGGCGGGCGCGTTGAGCAGCCGGAACAGAAGGTTCAGGTCGGGACTGACCACACCGTGATCATCGTGAGTGAGCTCTCCGTCGTGGACCGCCATGCGCAGGCGCAGCTGCTGCTTCGCGGGCAGCCCCTTGTTGATCTGGCGCAGCCGTGTGCTGATCTCGGGGGCCAGAGAGATAATCAGACTGTGGACGCTGTAGCCGGGGGGCGCCAGGAGGAAGAACCCGTCGCCGCGGTCCTCGCGTTCACAGTCCGTCCAGCTCAACTCGGCGGCACCGGCGGCCTCCTGGATCACCTGGTACATGGTGTAGCGCTTGTGCAGCATCAGGCGCGGGGCTCCGCTGCTGAAGTCACAGATATCGAATGCGGCCATTGCCCGGTACTGCGGCGGGTGCGCGGGGGTCGGCCGTTGAGGGCCCCCCGAGCCGAGGGGAACGTGAGGCGGCTCCATCCCCATCTCTCCTTTTCAGCCGTCGGTCGCCTGGCGGACGGAGGAATGCTGCCATACCAAAATGGGAGTTGCAGCAAATTCCGCGAAACTGGCATCAGTGCTCCCGGCGACCGGCAGAGTCGCAGGTCAGGGGGTCCTTGACGGCGCGCTCGGCGTCTTGCGCTGCATCGCGGAGGCTGCGGCCCGCGCGCGAGAAACTGTCGGTCGTCGACAGCAGAAATCATGTCTTTTGGCCTGAAAGCGCCATGCAGTGCATGTCAGGATGCAAAGCCCTCTAGCCGCCAAGAAAGCTATATAAGGTGTTCTGTCTGTGGCGGCCAGGGAAGGGCAGGGGAAGGCGCCTGACGCCGGGCGTCCCCGCACATGCCGCACGCGGGTCGCCTTCCGGGGCCCGCGGAAGATCGGGAGAACACCCGGTGTCCGGGTGGGGTGCGCCCGCGTCCGAGGCGGCCTGAGGTCCCGAAGATCTCCTGCCAGAACGGACTCCGCACTGCGAGAAGGTCAACCGAAGCGAGAACGGGTCTGCTCATGCCACCATTACGGTGATTCGTGAGGAGTCTCGTTGCATCGTCTGATCGTGTCCCTGACCTCCCCCGGGGCGTTTCGAACGGTACTGGAGGCGCTGAAGGCGCCGCTCCCGGCGAACGCGCCGCCCGGACGGCACATCTTGATCGAGCCGGGTTCGTACCCGAACACGGGGTTCCACAGTAAGAGCGACTTCGTGATGACGGCCGTCGAGGGGCTGGGCTCGGTGACGCTCGACGGCCGCACCGTCGGCACGGTCGAGGTCAGCGGAAAGGTGACGCTGCAGGGGCTCATCGTCCGCAACTGGAGCGACGAGGGCCTCGCGCTGGAGGTCGCCCGGGGCACCATCGTGGCGGAGCGGTGCGAGTTCATGACCCGGGGCCGGCTCGCCGTGCGGGCGTCGAGGGGCGCCAACCTCACCCTGCGCAACTGCGAGGTGCAGGAGGGCGCGGTCGTGTACAGCGCCTCGTCCGGGCTCATGGAGGCCACCTCGGTCACCGGGACGGGCGGCAACGCGGTGGCGGTCCGCAGCGGCAGCACGGTGACCCTGCGGTCGTGCCAGATCAGCGAGGCGGGCGGGCACGCCGTCTGGGCGACCGAGGGGTCCAAGCCGGTGCTCGAGCGGTGCACGATCAGCGACCCGGCCAGCTCGGCGCTCCGGATCGAGGAGCGCGCGGAGGTCGTGCTCCGCGACTGCGAGATCCGCGGCACCGGCAAGACGGCCGTCGCCGTGGTCGACAAGGGCGGTCTCACCGCGGACGACTGCCTGGTCACGGGCGCGGGAACCGACGGGATCTGGGTGGCGACCGGCGGCTCGCTGACCGCTCGGCGGGTCAGGACGGAGGCGCCGCACCGGGCGGGCGTGGTCATCGAGAAGGGCACCGCCCTCCTGGAGGACTGCGAGGTCGCCGACACGCCCGGCAACGCCATGTTCCTCGCCCGGGACTCGAACGTCACGATCGTCCGGGGACGGGTCACCGACTCGGGGCGGGTCGGCGTCGAGATAGACGGGGGCGCGAGCGTCCGGATGGAGGGGACTACGGTCACCGGCAGCAAGCTCGGCGGCGTGAGCGTCGAACCGGGGGGCACGCTCGCCATCCGCGGCTGCACCTTGGCGGACAACATCGGCCGGGGCATCCTCACCTGCCTGGGGACGACCGTGCATGTCGAAGATCTGACGAGCGTCGGCAACGGCAGGCCGGATCTGTTCGACTTCGATCTGGCCGCCGCGCAGGCCAAGAAGCGCGCGCCGGCCGAGCCGGTCGAGGACGCGCCGGCCAAGCCCGGGAACCAGGCGCCGGCCGCACCCGAGACCGCGCCGCCCGTGCCGAAGGAACCGGTCGACGGGTCGGCGGACGCGCTGCTGGGCCGGTTGGAGGCGATGGTGGGTCTCGCGGGGGTGAAGCGTGAGATCCGGAAGGTGACCAATCTTCAGAAGGTGGCCGAGCAGCGGC